>CAZXBZ010000118.1:0-9403 GCA_964639135.1 uncultured Solibacteraceae bacterium
GTTTCAAGTTTTTGGAATAAGGGTCCCAGATTGTGGCCCAGCTTGCAGGTTGAGTCTACCAAAAACCCACAGTCGCATCCAGCGTATTTGTTTCCCTTCCCCAGAGGCGGGTACCGCCGGTGAATTTCGGTGCTTCGTTCCGGGTGGCTCCCCTCGACTTCGCCTCCGACCCCGCCGGTCTCTCCGTCTTCACTAATGCTTAGCGACGGAAAGTCCGCAATAGGATCAGCGATATTGCACTTTGACGGTTCTGATTCACGCATTTGCAGGGTAGACTACGGATTGCTACCCTGAATCGCTATGAAGTCCCTCCAGCCGGTAATCTGGGCCAAAGGCACGTTCCTATCCCCGCAACATCTCCAGATACAGAATCGCTTTCTGGAGAATGTCCTTTACGCCCATCTCGACGGCACGCAATTCCGTCCGTGGGGTTTTAATGAGGTGCTTCTGAACCAGGAAGCCCTGTCCGAGGGCCTGGTCTCGATCTCCAGCGCCAGCGGCCTGATGCCCGACGGCCTGCCCTTTGCATTTCCCGATGCCGATAACCTGCCTCCGGAGCGGCCCCTGGCGGATTGCTTCGGGGAGAACCGCAACGCCACGGAGATTTTTCTCGCGCTGCCGCTCTACCGCGAGAAAACCATGAATATCGCGATGGGCGCGGACGCCCCCGACGTGCGTTACCGCTCAATGGTCCGCGGTTTTCGCGACGAGAATAACGGAATTACGGAGAAACCCGTTCACGTCGCCTCCAAGAATTTTCGTTTCCTGACCGATCTCGACCCCCACGAAGGCTATTCCGTCCTGGGGGCCGCGCGAATCCTGCGCACGGAAGCGGGAACCTTCCGGCAGGATCCGCAATACGTACCGCCTCTCCTGAACATCGGCGCGAGCGAACCGGTAATGGCCATCGCGCGGCGTCTGGTGGAGATCCTCACCGCGAAGAGCACGACGCTTTCGGCATCCCGCCGCCAGCGCAAGATGAGCTTGGCCGATTTCACGGCGTCCGATATCGCGAACTTCTGGCTGCTCTATACGGTGAACACGTACCTCCCCCTGCTGAGACACGTGTACGAAGTGCGCAGGGGCCATCCAGACCAGCTCTACCAGATCATGCTGGCCCTGGCCGGCGCGCTCAGCACTTTCTCGTTCGAAATCCGGCCGCAGGATTTGCCCGTCTACGACCATACCCGGCTCGGACAGTGCATTTTCGATCTGGACGAAAAGCTGCGCATCCTCCTCGATACCGTGGTGCCAAGCAGTTGCGTCTCGATTCCCCTCAAGCTCACACAGCCGTTTATCTACGCGGCCGCGATCGACAACGAGAAGTACCTGCGAGATACCAAGATGTATCTGGCCATCTCCTCGAAGATCGCCGAGGCGCAGTTGATCTCGCGGACCCCGCTTCTGGTGAAGACGTGTTCCGCCACGCACATCGAGCACCTCATCAAGCAGGCGCTCCCCGGCATTACGCTCACGCACGTGCCGTCGCCGCCGTCCGCGATCCCCGTGAAGCTCGAATACCAATACTTCAGCCTGAGCCAGAGCGGACCGGCATGGGAAGCGGTGCAGCGCGCGCGCAATTTCGCGGCCTACGTCCCCGCGGATTTTCCGGATCCCGAACTCGAATTGATTATTCTGCTTCCCAAGGCGCAAACCAAGAGGGAACAGGGCTGAGGACACGAAACCGGCGGAGGGCATCCGATACCGATGCCTCCGGATGCGCCGGAAACGTCGCGCCCGTGCCGCCGGCTAGCCGCCGGAGGGCGGCAGCGGGCAGACGGAACTCTCCATCACCGCGCCTCCGACAAAGGTCCACAGGAGCCTGGCGAACTCGGCTGGCGGCGTTTCCGGGAGAATCATTCCATCGGCGATGGAGGTTTGCATCAATTGCCGGCCGGTCATGGAGCCATCCGCGCGGGCAATCAGGTAACTCATCCAGCCTTCGATCTCCGTCTCGATGGTAAAAGGCGCTTCGGTCTTCATCTTGAAGCCGGCCGCGGCAAAGCCATCGTCCGAGGGGCGGTGCCGCACGACCAATTCCACGCCAGGCTGTACCCGGTAAGTGGCATCGAGCGCGGCTTCGCCATTCACATCCGATGCCGCCCGCCGCTCCGCGTCGAGACTCCACATGAGGTGCCGCCAATCGGATGGCTCGCCGAGACGCCGCCTCGCCGTCACGGGAGGTTGCGCCCGGTCGTGACGCCGGATGAGCAGCAGGCCCACAACCGCGTTCCGATATCCATACCCGCCGAGGAGGTTATAGGCGCGCTCCATCCCCTCGTAGCCTTCGGAAGCCTTGAGAGCCGCGCGCTGCGCCGCTTCCAGTAACGAATGGAAATAGAGCGGATAGAGGAGGACGTCGTAGCCCGATTCATGCTCGCCGAGCCATCCGCGCACAAGCTGTTCCGCGGAAATCTCGGAACCCTCGAAGAGCATGGTGGCCGCGTAGAAGAGGCCCCCGGGAGCGAGATGTTCCGGAATGCCTCGTACAAGCGCCTCCGTGATCTCCATGCCGGTGGAGCCGCCGCCATAGTAAATCTCGGCCTCGCCGAGAGTAGGCATGTAGGGAGGATGAGCCGCGATGAGATTGAACTGGCCTCTCGCCCCCTCGTACCCCGCGCCCTCCGTCACTTCGATGTGAGGCTGGCCGTTCAAGCGGGCCACAAAGCGGCTGAACGCGACGCTGCGCGCCGCCAGATCGCTCGAAATGACCTCTTTGGCAAACACGCTTGCGAGCAGAGCCGCCGGGCCGCACCCGGCGCAGACCTCCAGAAAGCGGTCACAGGGAACGCGCGGCAGCATGGAGAGGAAACGATCGCCAGTCGCCGCGAGCGGACAAAATACGACGTCAGGCGGCTGAGCGCGCCGTTCTTCCTCGGTGCCCGCCAAGCGATCCGAAACGGCCCAGAAAGCGCCCCGTTCACGGCTCGGCTCCTGATTCCCATCCCGGAGCGGGTAGACCGACGCGAGCGCGCGCAGCGCTCCCTCATGCTCTTCCGAGGGAGCCAGCAGCCCCACATCGAGCGCCGCGTCCACAAACGTATCTCCCAGGATCGGCCGGGCTTCCCCTTCCGCGATCGCGCGGCTCCATAGAAATAGCTGGCAGAGCGCGCTGAGCGGCCCTTCGATGCCCATCGAGGGGGATACCGCCGCTTCACCCAGGCGCACCATCGCGCCAAGATCCTCGATGCCGGCATACGCGCACACTTCCCTGTCGTAGAAGCGCGCGTCGTGAAAGCCTTCGCGCAGCGCCGCGTAGGCGGAGTCGTCCGCGTCGGCACGGGGCGGCGCGGGGTAAACGATCACGGCCATTCATACTCCATATACAAGTTCAAAATACTAGGGCTTCAGCATGAAATAGGCGACCAGCAGCACAAGCACCACCGCGATCACCGTCACGAGGACGGTCGCAACGATGATGATCTTGCTTGCCCCGCCGCCCGGCGCGACCGCCTGCCCCGGCGTCACCGGCGCGCCGCCGCCCGTTTGAATTGGCGGAGTCTGCACGGAGGACACCTGCACGTGAGGCGTGGACATGTGCGGGCCCTGGACATGGGGTCCGGACATTTGGGGACCGCTGAAATGGGGGCCCTGTACCTGAGGAGCGGAGATACCGCTGCCTGATATCTGGGGGCCGCTAACGTACGGACCCGACATTCGTGGTCCCTGAACATAGGGACTGCTGACGTGGGGCGTGGAGAGCGGAATATTCACCGATGCCCCGCCTCCGCCAGCGGCCGGCCCCGCGGGCGCGCCGCCGCCGGCCGGCCCGCTTCCGCCCTCCATTGCCTGCTGTAACTCCGCGCCGGAAATCATCCGGGTATATTCGCCAGGCCCTTCGGGCGCCTGCGCTTCCGGAGCGGCTGGTTCGGGAACCGCCTGGAAAAAGGAAGTAGCGCCCTTCGAATACCCGCTGCTATAGGCCGGAAGATCCGGGGAAGGCGCTGTCACCTCTGGCTCTTGCGGCGTGGAGGGGGCGGCCGGAAGGTCCCCGGCTTGAAAGTAGCGCGTAAAGCTTGGCTCTTCGCTGATCGATGAGCTTTGAGGCAAACTGAGGCCGCCGGATGCCGGCGGCATGAAGTCGTCCGCCGGCGCGGGGACTGGTTCCGATGGCACAATGCCGCCCTCGGCCGCGCGGAACAGATTCGTGAACGTGCCGCCCGAACTGGGTGCGGGGGTGGTGAACACGGGCGGCGGAGCCGATGCCGCGGGAGCCGCCGCCTCCGGTTGATCCGGATTGGCCGCGATATAGAGACTGGTGAAAACCCCCGGGTCTTTCGGTTTTTCCACCCTCGAAAGAGCTTCCGCGGCGGAGAACATCCGGGTGAACTCGCCCGCCGGTTGCTCCTGGGCCGGCTTGGCTTCACCCGGCGCTGGGGAGGCGGATGCGGACATTGCCGCAACCTCCTCCTTGATCTTGTCAACGTCGCCCTGTTGGAAGAAGCGCGTGAACTCGCCAGGCGCATCTCCCTGCGCCGCCGCCGGCGGTGTAACTGGCGTCGCCGGGGCGGACCGCGAGGGCTCGGCCTCATCCACGGGTTGCGGCTCGGGAGCGGGCTGCCCGGCCGGGGATGGCGGCACGGCGGAAGGCGCGCCGGGGTCCACCGCGCCCCCAGGGCTTGCGAAGAGCATGGTAAATTCGCCGGGGGCCTCGGAGCCTTCGGCGGCGGGAACTGGCCCGGCAGGCGGCGCGGCGGCGGGCACGCCCAGAATGGATTCCCTCATCACCGGCATTTCGCCGGTAGAAACATAGGTCTGAGAAAAACTGCCACTCGATAAAGGAGACCGTGACTGCTTCGGCGTCTCGTCCGCGGCCGGTTTCTCGCCCGCCGCGAAGCGGATGGGGCCTTTGGCCGGCGACGCACTCGAATAGCGCTCGGCTTCTTCGCTTCCCGCGGCAAATTCCGCCGGACTCTCCACCGGCGCCGGTTCCGCCGCCGCGGCCTCTTCCGGAGCGGGCGCCGGCATGGCATCGGTACTTTCCACTGCACCGGCCACACTATCGGCCTCCACCGGCGCTGCATCAAACAGGCGGGTAAACTCTCCGGGCAAATCCTCCGGGGCCGCGTGAACCTCCACATCCGGAGCATCGGCCGCCGGCTCGGTATCTTTCAAGGATAGAACTTCTTCCAGAGGAGCGGCGGAGCTTTCCACGACGGCCTCGGGCTGGGCGCTTGCGGCGGCTGCGCCATCAGGAGCCGGCGACACCGGCAGCGCTTGAGTGACCTCTTCGGAAGGCGTGTGTTCGAGATCGCTTCTCGAGAAACCCGCCACCCCGAAAGCCATCGTGAATTCACCAGGTTCCTCCGCTTCCGGCTCCGGCGCTGCTGCCGGCTCCGGGATTGCTTCCAGTGGCGCTGCTTCCACGGGGGCAGCGGCGGCCTGCGCAACCGCCGGCGGTTCCGGCGCGGAGGTCTCGGCGATAGCCGGGGCACTCGTCTCCCCAGGAGATGCCGCCATGAAGAGGCTCGTGAACACCCCGGCTTCCGGACCTGGCGTCGCTGCGGGCTCTGCTACTATTTCGGGCTCTGGTGTCGCTTCAGGCTCCGGTACGGAAACAGGCTCTTGCGGAGTCGAAGACGGCGCGGAGACGGAACTCTCCGGAGTCACGCCGGGGTCCGCCGAAATAGCGGGATCCGCCGCCATGTACAGGCTGGTGAAGATGCCTGGGTTCGGAGGTGGCGCGGGTTTTGCGGGCTCGGCTGGCGCGGGAGCTTCGGACACGGGTTCCCCGGCGGCGGGCCCCGCGGCCATAAAGAGGTTCGTAAAGACGCCGGGATGAGGCGGAGCAGCGGCCTTGGCGGATTCCGGCGGCTCTGCTGGCGCGGAGACTGCGCCCTTGCCCCCCGCGTCCGATGGCGGCGCTGGAGCTGGTTCCGGCGCCTGGGGCGCTGGGGCGGCTTGCGCGGCAACCGGGGCGGCTTCACTTGCCATCGCGGCGCCGAACATCGCGGTAAACTCTCCGGGTGCGCCGTCTGGCGGGGCTGTCGTGGCGGGCTGCGCGACGGCGAGATCTGGGCCGGGCGTCACGGGCGGCATCGACGGTGGTGGGGCTGAAAACCGCGGCGGCTCCGGCGCTTTCGGCGGAGCGGATGCCGCCACGGACGCTTTTGCCTCACGAGCCACCACGCACGGTGAAAGCCCAAATACTCCGCCATCCACGGCCGCTTCACCGGCACTGAGAGATTGTGCAAGCGCGTCCTTGGCGGCCTCGCCTAGAGACTGGCCACCCGCCAGATTGCCCGTGTATAGATAGAGAACCACCGCTTCGCCGGTGCTCCGCTCCACACCCTTCCACGCCTGGATGTCTCCATCCCGAATCAGTTCCGTCCGGTTGTACTTCGCTGCCAGATTCATGTACGGGTTGACCTCAATTCTTTTCGATCATGTCACCTGCGGCGTAATCCTTCAATATCCGCTTGCCGGCGTCCGCCGTTTGCGCCGGCAATCCTGATAAATTCTTCTCAGCTTATCCCCGGCGCCATGCCTCATCCGCACTCCACACCGCCCCGGCGGACGGGGAAATCGAGGAAACAAAGCCGTGCCCAGCGCACAAAGCCACCGAAGCGGGGAGATTTCTCGCTTCTGATAAGGTAAGCGTTCTTTTTTACCATGAAGGACCTGCCCTTTGTGACTGGTCTATATAATACTGATACGGAAGCCATCACGAGCCGGATCCGCCGTCTGGAAGCGTGGCGGGATGGGATACGCCTAGCACGCGGCCCACGCTCCCTTGGCGGAGACCGGGTTCGGGATTTCTGGACCGTATGAAACATCTATCCAAAGTGGTGTGGGAAGAGGGGATGTATCTGGGCCCCCACCATTTCCAGGCACAAAACCGCTATCTCGAAGACGCCATCCATTTCACCGCCGGTTCTCTCTTCTTTGAGAACTACGGATTCGCGGGCCTCCTGGTGGATGCCGACGCCCTGCGTAACGGCACGCTCTCGCTGCTGCACGCCCGCGGCATCACCAGGGACGGCATCCCTTTCCAGATGCCTGAATCGGATCCGCTGCCGGCCACGCGCGAAATCCGGGAGCTTTTCCCGCCCACCGCCACCTCTCTCATGGCCTATCTGGCCATCCCCGAGCACCGGGAGAACGACCGGAATTGCGTGCTTCCCACGGAAGCCGCCACGGACCCGGTGCGCTACCAGGCTCTCGAAAAATTGGTGGTGGATGAGGTCTCCGGCCGGGATGAGAAACCCGTTTACCTGGGCAAGAAGAACTTCACGCTGCTCGTCGAGACGGAGAACGCGGCCGGCTACGCGCTGCTTCCGCTCGCGCGCATCCTGCGCGACGGCGCGGGAAACTACGTCTTCGATGCGAATTTTATCCCTCCGATGCTCGATATCTCGGCAAGCGAAACGCTGCTGATGATCGTCCGGCGGCTCTCGGAGATGATGGAAGAAAAGAGCCGGATGCTGAGCGGCGAAGTGCGCGGGGGCAGCCGCTTTCAGCAATCCTTTTCTCCGCGTGATATTTCGACATTCTGGTTCCTGCACGCCATCCACAGCGCCATCCCGGCTTTCCGCCATATTTTCAGAACACGGCGCGGGCATCCCGAATTGATCTACCAGGAGATGGCGCGTCTGGCGGGCGCCCTTTGCACGTTCGGTACGGATTCTCATCCGCGCCAGTTGCCGCTCTACGACCACGCACAACCGGAATTCGCCTTCCTGACGCTGGACGAACATATCCGCCGGCACCTGGAATACGTGGTTCCCTCGAACGTGGTCCATCTCAAGTTCCAGAAAACAAAACCGTATTTCTGGTCCGCCGCGGTCACCGATGACCGTTGCTTCGGCCGCTCACGCTGGATTTTTGGAGTTCAATCGAAGATTGGCGAGGCGGATTTGATCCGGCGCACGGATCAACTGGTGAAGGTCTGCTCGGAGAAATTCGTGCCGGAACTCGTGCGCCGCGCACTGCCGGGGCTGCCGATGCAGCACTTGAGCGTTCCTCCCGCCGCGGTCCGCCAGAAAATAGAAGCCCAGTATTTTTCATTGACGAAATCCGGACCGTGCTGGGACCATCTTTCGCAAACCAAGGTGGTTGGTGTTTATATACCCGCGGAGATACCGGACCCGGAATTTGAAATTCAGGTGATTCTCGACAGTGGCTCGTAGAATCATTGCCGGGGATACACCGCGCTTCCGCGCAAAGCATCCGTCTGGCCGCCGCGCGTCTTCTGAAAAGAGGGAAGAGGGAACATGAGTACGGAAAGCACACTCGCCGCCCGCCATTGGCAGGGGCTGCTGGCACGGCCGGAAAACCTGGCGCTGGCATTTCAGGAGGTCTTCACGGTCATCGCGCGCCTCAAGGCCAAACGCCAGCGAGTGACCGACGCCCATCAGTTTCGCGGCATCATTCGAGAAGCTTTGAAGCGCTCGAAGGAGAACGCCGCTCGTTCCGGATACGCCGAGGAAGATTGCCGCCTGGCGGAATTCGCGGTGGTTGCCCTGCTCGACGAATCCGTGCTGAATTCCGGAAATCCCGTCTTCGCGGATTGGCCTCGCCGCCCGCTTCAGGAAGAGTTTTACGGCCACCATACGGCGGGAGAATTCTTCTTCCAATACCTTAAGAATCTTCTTGGAAAGCCTGATTCCGAAGAAGTTAACGATGTACTTGAGGTCTATCATCTCGCTCTGGCTCTCGGCTTCCGCGGACGTTACGGTTTGAGCGGCGGAGCCGAACTCGCGAACATCATGAGCCAGATCGAGCAGAAGCGGAATCGCATCCGCCCGTTCACCATGCTGATCTCGCCGGAATCGGTGCCCGCGGGAGATACCGCCCCGCGCAAGATCGGCGATCCGTGGCTCAAACCACTGCTCTTCAGCGCGATCAGCCTTTTCGTGCTCGTGCTGATTCTGTTCGGCGCTTTCTGGTTTCTGCTCGATTCCGGCGCGAGCGAACTCCGTACTCTCACCACTCAGGTCCGTGGCTAGGGGAATTCCGTAATGTGGTTCTATATCATTCTTGGCTCATCGCTTTTCATCTGGCTGATTCTTTCCTGGTTTATCCCGGCCTGGGCGGGGCTCGCCGATGCGGGCCTCTGGGTGCTGCGCGGCGGCCTGATGCTGCTGGGCGTGCTCGGGGGCGTGCTGGCTCTCCTTCTTTACCTGAAGAAGCAGAAGGAAAAGAAAGCGGCGGACCAGGCCGCCGTCGCGGAATTCATGGGCGATGAGCTGATCGGAGTGGTGAAGCAGGCCGAAACACGCCTCGCCGCCAGCCAGTTCGCCAAGGGGCAGAAACTCTCTGAATTACCGCTCTATTTTGTGATCGGCGACCCTGGGACCACCAAAACCAGCATGATGGTGCACAGCGGGCTCGAGCCGGAACTGCTGGCCGGGCTGGTCTACCAGGAAACCGCCATCGTTAACACCCGCGCCGCGAATATCTG
>CAZXBZ010000119.1:0-9302 GCA_964639135.1 uncultured Solibacteraceae bacterium
ATCGATGGGGCGGTCAAGCCCAAGAAACACGTCCGGGAGAGTGATCGCGATCGCATGGTATTTCCCAGGAGGCAGCCATACGCTCTCGTAGCGGTCGCCTTCCCGGCGGCGCGCGGCCGCTGGAGGTAAACCCCAGCCTTCCCGCCTCAATTGACTTGAAATTGCCTGGGTTCTATGACAGAAAGGGACTAGAGCACCTAGGAGGTGATGCGCGATGACGACGAGCGAAGTCATCTATGGTCACGCCATCATCTTGGACGATGCGAGGCGTGACGTTCATCTGAAACTTCTTCAGGATCGAGACGATCTTTTTCGTTGGTACACTGAGGACGGCATTGGCTTACAGGAAGAGGGCCGCACGGTGGGTGAGGCCTGGAATATGTTACTCCACGATTCGTACAACGCCGATTGGGAACTGCGGTTCCTGAGCGATTGGGAGGAATAGACGCGGCGCGGGTCCGCGCGCTGGCTCGCAAATAGTTTTGCGTCAAGGGTATACGATCATGAAGGGCCGGGGCTCAATCGGGCTCCGGCCCTTTGTGCGCTTTCAACCGTAACGGGCCGTGGTTCTTGAGAGCGCGGCTTTCCCCGTGAATTTTCGTCACAATGCCCTCAAGGGAAGATCTCTTTCCGCCGATGGAGTAGGTTACAAGCCAAGCCCGGCGGGAAGAGAGGTCGATGGGAGCCTTGTCGCGGGTGGCGATTGCGCCAACCCCTCTGGATCTGGAGCGGATGCACGCGGTATGCCAGCGGCTGCCTCCATTCCCCCCGCTCGCCGCTCAGCTCATGAAGCTGTTCTCTCGCGCCGATGCCAGTTTGCAGGATGCCGCGGTTTTAATCCGGTCTGACGCCGTATTTTCAGGCGAGTTGTTGCGGCTGGCCAACTCCGCGGAATTCGGTGGTTATGAGCCATTCGAGGATGTCAGCCGGGCTGTTCTTTACCTGGGTTTCGACCGCGTACAGGGGGCTATCCGGCGCATTACCTATGGCCGCTTGATGAACGATGCCTTCAGCCACGCATTCGCGGCGGAAATCCACCGCAACAACATAGCCACGGCCTGTCTCTGCGAATACCTCGCAAAAAACTTCGTCGCCGACGAAACAGAAGAACAATTTTGCCCCTACACGATGGGGCTCTATCTCAAGATCGGCGCGCTGGTGCTGCTGCGCGGTTTCCCGCGAGATTATCCGCGATTTCTGCATTCGACGATATGCGGCGAGGCGGAATTGCTGGAGGCTGAGCGTACGCTATTTGGTTTCAGCCATATCGAAATTAGCCGCTATCTGGCGGGGTATTGGGGCTTCCCGGAGGAACTCCAAGCGCTGATCGCGCAACAGGAGCAGCCAATCCCGGCTGGTGCGCCGGCTACCCTCGGAGAGACAGCCCGGCTTGCCTCCCGCATGGCGGGCGCCCTGGGGTTTTCCTTCCTCAAATCGCTGAGCTACGAACCGTTCGAAGCGCTTGTTGCTTCATGGATAAACCATCAGCCCGAAGGGTTTCCGAGGCGTGCCGCCGAATGGAGAGAGCGGATCGGTGCCCGCTTGGAGGAATTGTCGCTGGCGGCATAAGCCGCGCTCGGGAATACCATGCCGGGACGCCCGCCGGGTGCGGAGCGATAAGAACGAGAGCGGGTTCGAAATTCGTCCTTCGAGGGTTTACGGAAGTTGTGGCGTTGGCCAGCCCGCGGAGTTTCGGTCGATTCGCGGCACGGCGGATCTCGTGGATTCGTAATGCCGACAGCCCTCGGGAAATAGATGTGGGCCGCTTTGATCGATCCGCCATCGGTCGCTTTGGAGACGGCTTCCCCGCGGCTTGTCGTTCTTGCCAGCCGTCGCCCGGCTATTCGTTTGACCCGGCGCTCTCCATATCGGCCGCGGCGTCTTCGTGCTCACCGGCGGCGCCAACGGGATTCAGGGCATTCTCATCAAACTCGTTTTCGGATTCAGATTCCGGTCCCGCCTGGCGGCGCTCTTCGCGGCGGGCGAGTTTGTTCAGCCGCTTTTCTTTACGTTGTTGTTCTTTTTGTCGTTTTTGGAAGGTGGTTGGACCGCGTCCTGCCATGAATACTCCTCTCGCGCTGGTTGCGAGGCACTCTGACCGGGCAGAGCTACCCCTGGGTTCATACCATTGCCAGCCAAACCGACGCACACGGTCGGCACGGTCTTTTCATCCGGCATCATTACAGACGAAAAGGGGGAGCTTCCCCGAAGATCCGGCGGACCTCCAGGTCAAACGCTCCCCTTCTTCGTTAAAACTTGGGAAAAATTGGGCGGATCCTACCAACGGCTCTCGCGGCGGTTTCCACCGCGATCACGTCCGCCGAAACCACCACCGCGGCCACCCTCGGGGCGCGGCCGTGCTTCGTTGACGTTGATTGCGCGGCCCATGAGTTCGGTACCGTTCAAGGCGCTGATTGCGGCCTCGGCCTCGGATGCATTCGACATTTCGACAAACGCGAAACCACGCGGCTGGCCGGTCTCACGGTCATTAATGATGTTGACGCTTTCGACGGCGCCGTAAGGGGAAAACGTATCGAGCAGGTCTTCCTGCGTCGTACGGAAACTAAGGTTCCCAACAAAAAGCTTTGTCAAAGGGATTCTCCAAACAGGGTGAAATGGGTCGAGGTGGAATCTGCCAAGTGGCCAAAGTGAGGGAAGGATCTGTTGTGGAAACTCAACGCAACGACTCAGGACGCTCAAGGAAAACTAACCCGACTTGAGTAGCATAACATGAAAATCATTGCTTGAAAAGCGAAATGATAGCCAGTGTCGCGGCTTTACCGAACCTGGGAGACAGGTTCAGGAAGCCCATATCCATGATACGCCGCCCGTCCGGAATATACTGGAGACTTCCGTTTATGTGCAAGGAGGTTTGATGCGGATGATGAAGAGAGTTTCGATCCATGGGCTTGGCGGAAGGCAAACCGCCGGCGTTCCTTCCTGGAGCAAACCGCTCGGATGGGTGGCGTTCCGCATTGCTCTCTTTTGCGTGCTTGCGCTTTCCCTGGCCGCTCAGGACCGGGTAGGCAGAGTTGAAGTTCACGTCTCCACGGATCACGCCGATTGGATGTACGAGCCCGGCCAGCCTGTCCGCTTCCGGATCACCGCGGTCCAGGACGGCCATGTTCTCACGGGCATCCGTGTCGCCTACCAGTCCGGACCCGAGATGATGCCGCCGGTCGTGGAAAGATCCGCCACGCTTCCCGCGGAGGGATTGGTGGTTGAAGGCGGTACGATGAACGCCCCCGGTTTTCTGCGCTGCATCGCTACGGTTGAGAAGGATGGCCGGACGTATCGCGGCGTGGCTACCGCCGCGTTCCGCCCGGAAGCCATTCAGCCCACCCAAACGGATCCCGCCGATTTTGACGCCTTCTGGGCGGAGGGGAAAGCCGCTCTAGCCAAAATCCCGATGGACCCGGTCCTCCTCCCGCTTCCGGAATATGGGAACTCCAAGGCGGATTGTTACCAATTGAATCTGCAAAGTGCCGGGATGAGTGATGCTCCTTCACGCTTTTACGGCATCCTCTGTGAGCCGAAGGCCCCCGGTAGGTACCCGGCTTTGCTTTCCGTTCCCGGCGCGGGAATCCGGCCTTATCGAGGTCTGGCCGAGATGGCCGCGCGGGGCGTGATTACCCTGCAAGTGGGCATCCACGGCGTTCCGGTCATCCTGGATCCCTCCGTCTACACCTCGCTCTCCGCGGGCGCCTTGACGAATCACAACACGTTCGGCCTCGATAGCCGCGACCGCTACTATTACAAGCGTGTTTATCTCGGCTGCGTGCGCGCCAACGATTTTCTGGTGAGCCATCCGAAGTGGGATGGAGAGAACCTGGTGGTGACTGGCGGCAGCCAGGGCGGCGCGCTTTCCATCGTAACGGCGGCGCTTGATCCGCGTGTAAAAGGCTTGGCTGCTTATTATCCGGCGCTCGCCGATCTCACCGGCTATCTGCACAACCGCGCTGGCGGCTGGCCGCACATGTTCCGCGATGCTTCCGGCCCGCGGGCTCACCGCACTCCGGAGGAAATCAAGACGTCGCAATACTACGATGTGGTGAATTTCGCGCGGCGCGTGAGGGTCCCCGGCTTGTATACCTGGGGCTTCAACGACCAAACCTGCCCGCCCACTTCCATGTACTCCGCCTACAACGTGATTCCGGGCCGGAAGGAACTGCTGCTGGCTCCCGAGACCGGGCACAATAATGTTCCGGAGCAGGTGGCGCGCGTGCAGGATTGGCTCCTGCGCTTCATGAAGGTGGAGCCGGCCAAGTAGCGAATCTCTCGGCCGTGCGCGCCGCGCGGCCTTTCCGCTTGCCGTTTACCGCGCCACTGGGTGCGTCATCGCAGCACACGGAAGAGATTGCTGTAATCGTCCGTCCAGCGGATCACCTCCGCGGGTTGCGGAGAGTTCCCGATCGCGGGCTTGAGCGCTGGGGACTCGAAGAGCGCGGAGTCGGCGGCGAGAATAGCCCAGTGGGAAGTGAAAGTTCCCAGATCCTCATCGCCGGGGCTAAGGATAAATCTCGCCTCGAACCCGATTTCACGCGCGCCGGCCGCCACCACGGGGGCAAGCTGCAGATAGCGGTTGCTGATATTGAGGGCCAGTGCCCCGTGGGGTGCAAGATGCCGTTGGTATAAACGGAAGGCCTCACGCGTCAGCAGGTGGGTAGGGATGGAGTCTCCGGAAAAAGCGTCCACAACCAGAACGTCGTAGTTTCGCGGCGATTCCCGCTCGAGTTCGATGCGACCGTCACCGATTTTCACCGTGGAACCCGCGGAGCATTCCCTGAGATAGCTGAAATCCTCCTGGGCCACGGTCTCGATCAGCGGGTTGATTTCGAAAAATTCATACGTGTCCGTCGGCCGCTTGTAGACGGCCAGGGTGCCCGCTCCCAGGCCGATGATGCCGGCGTGAAGATTCGGATTTCGCTTCTTGAGCGTATCGAGTAACCGGCCGGCCCCGCCCTGGTGCCCGTAATAGGTCGTGGCTTCGCATCGGAGCGGAGGGGCGGTGAATTGCAAGCCGTGTCGCGTGCTTCCGTGGTCGAGGCGCCGGTACGCATCCGTCTCGCTGTGTGTCGCCGCGTCGCGGGGTGCGATGTCCGTCACGGTGATTGCTCCGAAGAAATTCCGCGCCGCGCGAACGTGAGTTTCCCCGGCCATGGCGAACGGTACGCCCGCGACAAGAGCCGCGGCGAACAGGGGTGCGGTGGTGGCGGGGGTGAGGTTGGAGCCGCCGCCGCGGCGCGCCGCCTTTTCGAATTCGACGAGAAACGCGAGGCCGGCGCACAGTGCAAGCCCCGCGTAGAGTTCGTAATATCCGGAAAACAGGAACGGCGCCGCCAGACCGGCAAAGCATCCGCCAAGCGCGCCGCCCGCTGAAATCACCAGGTAGTACGCAGTGAGGTGGCGCGCGGCGGGCCGTCGCGCGTAAAGCTCCCCGTGACAGAACAGCCCCATCACCAGAAGCGCGGTGCAGTAGAGCGCAATTTCCGGAACATAGCTGGTTAGCAGCAGCGGTGTCACAAACGAAATCGCCAGTGTAACGGCCAGCGCCACTGCGGCCCATCGCAGCATTCCAAGCGGCAGGCGGCTCGTGAATTCAAACGAGATAACGAAAGTCAGCAGATAGATCACCAGCGGCAGCACCCATAGAAAAGGCACCGGCGCGACATCCTGCGTGAGATGGTTGGAGAATGCAAGAAAAAGCAGGCTGGGGCAGGCGGCAAACCCTAGCCATGTGAGGCGCTGTTTCGCGGAAGGCGCTGTTGTTTCATCTCCAGCTATCCCGTATTCGGCCGCTTCGGCTGCTCCAGCCGCCGGCGGGCCGGCCGCGGCGCGTATCCGCCGAAAGGTTACGCCGATCAGTGCAAGCATGGCCGCGGTATAGGCAAGATAGAGGCCGCTCCAGGCGAAAAACTGGTGGCGCAGCCCGATGGCCGGCTCGATAAGAAACGGATAACTGAGAAGGCCGAAGATAGAGGCAAGATTCGACAAGCTGAAGAGCCGGTAAGGCACAATGTACTGGCGATGCCGGGCAATCCACGCCTGCGCCAGGGGCGACGTGCTCGCGAGTATAAAGTACGGCAGTCCGATGGTTGCGCCAAGTAACAGCAGAATGCGCGGAGCCGGCAATTCGCCGCCCGATGGTTTCCACGCTTCCCCAGGGATTCCCGGTAGCACCGCAAGCGATGCCAAAAGCAGCGCGGCATGCACCAGAACCTGGCCTCGCGGCCTCACGCGGGAAACCAGCAAATGCGCGTAACCGTAGCCCGCCAGCAACACGGTTTGGAAGAACACCAGGCAGGTGGCCCAAACCAGCGGAGCTCCTCCGAACCACGGCAGAATATACTTCGAGATCATCGGCTGAATCTGGAACAGCAGAAATGCTCCCAGAAACACCGCCGTCACGTCGATACCCAGAGACGCGGAGAGCGCCGTGCCGCGTTTGGCTTCCATCACGAAACCCTACAGGGAGTTGGCCTGCCTTCGCCGGGCGAGCAGTGTCTGCTGAGCGTTCATCGCGGGCTCGCCCGCGGCGGGCAGCTTGCGGATGTAGCTCCCATCCGGCTGCATCAGACGGGCTTTCACGTTGTCCTCCAGGTAAATCTGGAGGACGTCTTCGCGGACGTAACGGATGATCTCGGCGTCCTCGACGGGGAAAATCGTCTCCACCCGTTCGTTAAGGTTTCGAGGCATCAGATCGGCGGACCCCATGTAGACCTCGGGTTTTCCGCCGTTCTCAAAAAAGAAAATTCGGCTGTGCTCCAAAAGACGGCCAACGATGCTGATTACCCGTATGTTCTCGCTTACACCGGCCAGCCCGGGCCGAAGTGTGCAGACCCCTCGCACCAGAAGATCCACCTGGAGGCCGGCCTTGGAGGCATCATACAGAAGCCGGATCATTTCGCGATCCACCAGCCCGTTCATCTTGAAGATCAGCCGCGCGGGCCGTCCGTGCTTCTGGTGCTCGATCTCGCGCTCGATCAGCCTGGCGAAGCGCGCGCGCAGATCGATCGGCGCCACCAGAAGTTTCTGGTAATCGGTTTTCGCGGAATATCCCGTCAGGTAGTTGAACAGGTCCGTTGCGTCCTCGCCGATCTGTTCGTCGCACGTGAAGAGGCCCAGATCCGTATAGAGGTGCGCGGTCACCGCGTTGTAGTTCCCGGTTCCCAGGTGCATATACCGTCGCATCACGCTGCCTTCGCGGCGCACCACCAGCGCAATCTTGGTGTGGATCTTCAAGCCCAGCAGCCCGTAGACCACGTGTACGCCCTGCCGCTCCAGCGCCCGCGCCCACTCGATATTGCTTTCTTCATCGAAGCGGGCCTTGAGCTCAAGCAGCACGGCCACCTGCTTGCCCTCTTCAATCGCGTCGAGCAACGCCTCCACCACCGGGGAATTGCGGCCCACGCGGTAGAGCGTCATTTTAATTGCCTGCACCTGGGGGTCGGCGGCCGCCTGCCGCAGGAACTGGATGATCGGCTGGAAGGAATCGAACGGATGGTGCAGCAGCACGTCATTCCGGCGGATCGCGGCGAATATATCCTCGTCCTCGCCTTTCGGGCTCAGACGCCGGGGGATACGCGGAACAAACGTGGCTTCCTTCAGATCCGGGCGGTCGACGGCGTAAAGGTCCATGAGCCGCGCGAAGCCGAGCGGATTTGGAAGCCGGTAGACGTCCTCGGGGCCGACGTCCAGGTTGATGAGCAGAATCTTCAGCAGATCGGCGGGCATCTGGTCGCTTACCTGCAGGCGCACCACGTTCCCGAAACGGCGCTGCCGTACGCTCTCCTCGACGGTTTCGAGAAGATCGCTCGCCTCCAGTTCCTGAATTTCCATGTCCGCGTCGCGCGTCACGTGGAAAGGATGCGCCTCGAGAACCTTCATGCCGGGGAAAAGCGCTTCAAGGTTCGCGGCGATTACCTCCTCAATCAGCACAAAGCCAAGCGGGGCTTCGGCGGAACGGCGCCGCGCGCCTGGGCCCGTGCAGTTCACCGGCACGAGTTGAGGGATGCTGTCCGGAATTTTTAGTCTGGCGAAGCGCTGGACCCCCTTCTTGTCCTGGATCGTGATTGCAAGGTTGAGGCTTAGGTTCGAAATATGCGGAAACGGGCGGCCGGGGTCGACGGCCAGCGGTGTCAGGATCGGAAAGATGATCTCGTGGAAATACTCGTTCACCCGCTTTTTCTGCGGAGTGTCCAGTTGGGCGTACGGGTAGACTGTGACGCCGCGGACGGCCAGCGCGGGCAGCACCTCGTGGGCCAGGCACTCGCGCGATTCGAGCATGAGCTTGAGGACTTCGGCGCGGATCTGGTCGAGCAATCGCGCCGGGCTGTGCAGACCGTCGGGCGTCGTCGCGACTCCGGCATCCACCTGGTCCATCAGGCCCGAAACCCGCACCATGAAAATTTCGTTCAGATTCGAGCCGACAATCGCCAGGAACTTCACGCGGTCGAGCAGCGGATTCGAGGGATCTTGTGCTTCCTCGAGTACGCGCCGCTGGAAACGCAGCAAGCTGAGTTCGCGGTCCAAAAATAGATCGTGATCGTCATTACGTTCCCGCGCGGCTTTTCCATTCTTCACCGTCGCGGGCGGAGCCGGTGGGGCCGCCTTGGGGTCCGCGGCATCGGTGCGGGAGCGGAGTCGCTTCCCACCTGGGAGAGCATTCATGGGCATGGGAGTGTTGATTACCGTATCTCCTACAATAGCGATCTCTGGCGCCCCCCCGCAGTCCTCCGTGGTTCTGCCGGTGTGAAGAGGAATCGGTCATTTCATCCCGCCATGAGACGGGGGAGGGAAGTTAAGGATGAATATCAGACGCCGCGTCATTCTCCACGGAGCCGCGGGCGTTGCGCCGCTAGCGTGGCGGACCCATGGCTCGGCGCATCCCAAGGATTTCGCAACGGGAAGCAGGAATACGTGCTCCACCAAGGCCTGGGGTTGCGGAGCGCCGCCGCCACTTCACGGTTTACGCGAAGTACTGGGACTATTGGAAGGAAAATGATGTACGAAGCCCCACCCGTATCAGGAACGGGGCGGTTTCGAGGGCATTATTGTCCTCGAAACCGAAGCCAGTCCGTGAGATGGGCTCGAAGTCTTGTTAGGCCTGATAAAGGAAGTGAGGGCGTCCTCCAAAGGCCGGGTGAGCCGCCCGCCCGGCGGATGGCTTATCTCCTGAGCATTCAATCCATTACGGGCATACAGGCATCGCTGAAGGGGTCTCCCGGATGCTTTTTCGTTTCCCGCCGGCCAGCCTTCGCGCGGCGTTCGCGGAGCGCTTCACCGATGCGTTAAGCGCTGCC
>CAZXBZ010000120.1:0-9292 GCA_964639135.1 uncultured Solibacteraceae bacterium
TTTGTACCAATGGGAGCCGCCCGTGCCCGGGCGGGATGCCGAATGGATCCTCGGGATGCGCGAGGAGGTTCGGTGGCAAAGCGATGGCGCCTCGCTCTCGGTTTTTGTGCGTCCGCGAAGTCTGAAATGATGGAAAGAGCGATCGATGTTTAGCCGTCCGTCCATAATGCTCCCGTTCTCCGCGACGCTTTGCCTTCTGGCGGCGCTGGCGGGAGGCAGGGTCATGGCGCAGGATTATTCGAAGACCGAAATCAGCGAGATCGCGCGCGACTTCCGCTTTACCGCGGGAGCCGCGTGGAGCCCCGCCGGCTTTCTGCTCTTCAGCGATGTACCGAATAACCGTATTTACCGCTACGCGCCCGGCGGAAAGGTGGCTCTTTTTCGGGATGCCGCGAACGGCGCCGCCGGGAACGCGTTCAACAAGAACGGGGTTCTGTATACGGCCGAGACGCTGACGCGGCGGATCACCCGCACGCAAGGCACGGCCATTACTCCGGTGGCTTCAACGTGGGAGGGGAAGCGCTTCAGCAGCCCGCATGGTGTCGCGGTGCGGCGCAATGAGGAGGTTTTCTTCAGCGATCCGGCGTATGGCTCCGCCGGGAAGGCGCGTGAGATCGCGGAGAACGGCATCTACCGTGTCACTTCCAAGGGCGAAGTGGCGCTGGTCGCAAGTTTTGCCACGCGCGTGAACGGCCTTGCGTTTTCTCCCAACGGCGACACGCTCTACGCCACGGATACGGACCGCCGCCTGGTGCTGGCGATCGAACTCAATGGCAAGGGCGAAGCCAAGGCCGTGCGGGAGTTCACGGCGATCCCGGACGCCATTCCATCCGGCCTGTGTGTCGATAAACGCGGCAGCGTCTACGTCGCCGCGGGAATGATTCGGATTTTCGACAGAAATGGGACGCCGCTCGGAACCTTCAGCGTGCCGCAAGAAGCTTCGAGTTGCGCCTTCGGAGATGTGGATGGCAAAGGATTGTTTGTAACCGCGCGCGGCGCTGTCTATCGATTGCAGAGTCCGGTGGAAGGTTCGCCGCCCCGTTAGACGTTGTTTTTCCAGAGAGAAGTCCATGTCACATCCGGATCCAGCCCTTCCGGCGCCCTCCAGCAACTCACGGCGATATCCCGCGCGCCCGGTGGTAGGCGTCGGCGGGATCGTTATCGAGGCGGGGAAAGTGCTGCTTGTGAAACGCGGCCACGAACCGTTGCGCGGATACTGGTCCGTTCCGGGCGGCGGCGTCAATACCGGAGAAACTCTCGAGATCGCCATGCGCAGGGAACTGCGGGAAGAGACTGGCCTCGCTGTGGAACCGCTCTTTATTGTGAGCGTGTTTGAGCGGGTGACGCCGGATGCCGCGGGGAATACGGAGTATCACTACGTGCTGATCGATTTTGTCTGCCGCGCCACCGGCGGCGACGCCTCGCCCGCCGACGACGCGGCGGAACTGGGATGGTTCTCCCTGGACGAGGCTCGACAGTTGCCGATGACTCCCGGCACGTTCGATGTTGTGGCGCGCGCGTTCGTGGCTTTCGACGCCTGGCGGCAATCGCTTGCGGGTTCCCCACCCGGCGGGCTGTATCTCAACCTGGAAAGCGCAGCGGATATTCCCCGCCCCCGTGAGGCGAAGCGATGAGCCGCTGGAGCCAGGATCTGCTCGAGTTCGGCGAACTCAAGAGCATTGTTGGCCGCTACGTGTATTCGGCGCCGGCCCGCCAGGCGCTCGATGAGCTGGAGCCCTCCACCAACCTCGAAGCGCTCGACGAAGTGTTCGCGGATTTGCGCGAGGCGATGGAGTATCAGGCCCGGGCCGCGGGTGGCGGTGATTCAAGCGGCGGCACGCTGCTCCGGCTGAAATTCTCGACACTGCCGGACCCCACGGGTGCGGTCGCGAAGCTTCACATCGATGGCGCGATGCTCGAGGAACTCGAAATTCTTCATGTGGAGCGTTACCTTGAGCGGGCGCAATCGTTCCGGAGCCAGTTGATCGAGGCCTCGCACCGCTTTCCGCGGCTGGCCGCGCGGGCGCGGCGCCTGTTTGATTTTCGGCCTCTGCTCCGCCAGATCGAAGGCAAAGTGCTGCCGGATGGCACGATGGCCGATGACGCTAGCCCGTTCCTCCGGCGCGTCCGGCGGGACATGGAGAAGCTTCGCCGGGAACTCCAGGCCACGCTGGAGCGTTTCCTGCGCAAGTATCGCGAAGACGGGGTTCTGCGGGAGGATTTCATCACGCTGCGCAACGACCGTTACGTACTGCCGATCCTCTCCAACCAGAAGGGCCGCGTGGATGGTGTGGTGCATGGCGCCAGTGGCAGCGGCCAGACGTTGTTCCTTGAACCGCTCGAAGCGCTCGGGATGAATAACGACCTCGTGCGGCTGCAGAGCGACGAGATGGAGGAGATCCGGCGAATCCTCATGGAACTGACGCGGGCTTTGCGTGCCTGGCAGCCGCAAATCCGTGAAGCCGTGGAAGTGGTGACGGATCTCGAGATTCTCTTCGGGAAGGCGGATTACGCCGAGGCCTTCGATTGCGTCGCGCCAGCGCTTCACGGCGCCCGTCCGCGCCGGCTTGTTCTCGATAAGGCGCGGCATCCAATTCTGGTGGATGTGCTGCGCAAACAGGGCAAAAAGGTGGTTCCCATTTCGCTCGAACTGAACGAAGAGCAGCGGACGCTTCTGATCAGCGGGCCGAACACGGGCGGCAAAACAGTGGCGCTCAAAACGGTGGGTCTGCTCAGCCTGATGGCGCAATCGGGCCTGCCGGTTCCATGCCGCTCCGCGTCGTTTCCGATTTTTGAGAATGTGCTGGCCGATATCGGCGATAACCAGTCCATCCTCGAAAGCCTTAGCACCTTCTCCTCGCACGTGCTTCGGTTGAACACCATCATGGCGGAGGCTGGCGGGGATTCACTGGTGATTCTCGACGAAATCGGCCGCGCGACGGACCCGGAAGAAGGCGGGGCACTGGGCGTGGCGATGACGGATTATTTCCGCCGCCGCGGGGCCTTCACGCTGGTCTCCACGCACTTGCTTGCGATGAAGGTGTATGGCGCCAATTCGGAGCATGTGCTCAACGGTTCCATGGGATTCGACGAGGCAACGCTCGAGCCCACCTATCAGCTGCGGCTTGGCGCGCCGGGCAAATCGGCCGGACTTGATATTGCAAAGCGTCTCGGTGTTCCCGAAGAGATTCTCCGCAAGGCGCGGGATACGATGGCCCGCAAGGAGGAAGACCTTGGCCGCTTGATTGCCTCGCTCAACGAGCGGCTGGAGAGCGTCGCGCGTCTCGAAGGGGAATTGCGGCTAAAGCAGGCGGAACTGGAGCGGAACGAAGGCCAGATGGCCGCTGTCTGGAAGCGTACGGAGGCGGAAAAAATCCGCGAACTGGAACAGCGCTACGAGGCCGTGCTGGCGCAGTTTGAGAAAGAGAGCCGCCAGCTTCTCGAAAAGATGAGTGAAGGCACGGAGTCGAAGCGCTCCCTCCACAACGCGCGGGTCAGCCTCTCGCGGGCGAAGCGGGAGGTGCGGGAAGACCTCGAGAAGACGGTCTTGGCGGTGCGGGATGGCGTCAAGGCCACGCCCTCCCCGGAAGAACTTCATCTGGAACCGGGGATGCGTCTCAAACTGCGCGACATCCGGGAGCCGGGCGTGCTGCTGCGTCTGCTTGATGACGATGCCATCGAGGTGGAGATCGGCTTTATGAAGCTGCAGTTGCCGCGCGGTGATGTGAAGGAGGTATTGGAGAAAGCCAGACCTTCGGCGCGCGCGGCGCTCCCTGGGAACGTGACGTTCACCGCCGGACCCAGTTCGCGGATATTGCAACGCGAAGTGAACGTGATCGGCAAGAACGCCGAGGATGCCCTCGAAGAGACGGAGCGTTTTCTCGACCAGGCGATTTTGGCGCAGGTCCACATTGTGCGTATCGTCCACGGGCACGGCAAGGGCATTCTGAGGCGTGCCGTTCACAATCTGCTGAACCACCACCCGAACGTCGCGAAATTCTATGCGGCCGGCCCCTCCGAGGGCGGTACGGGGGCTACTCTCGCGGAGTTGAAGGAGGATTGAAGCGGCTGCCGGGCCCGCCGCCTCCGCGTATTCGAGCGCGGGCACCGTTCCCGCTGGCTTGTTTCTCCGGTTGCTAAGATTGGGATCAGACGGCGGTTCCGGCCGCGCTGGTCGCGGACTGGGGCGGACGCCGAGTGCGATCTACTGGGGGATTTGAATGCGAACACTAATTGCGGTTCTAGTTCTGAGCGTGGCCGCTTTGGCGCAGGCTCAGGATATGAAGACAGTTACCGGCAGCACCGCCGGGTTGTATCAAATGGCGATCGGCAATGTGATCAAGGCGGCCGAAGCGATGCCGGAAGCGGATTTCAGCTTCAAGCCCGTGCCCACGGTCAGGAATTTTGGTGAAATTGCCGGGCACGTGGCCGATCCGCAAGATACGTTTTGCAGCGCCGCCAAGGGCGAGCAGAGGGCCGCGCCGGGCGCCGAGAAAATGAAAACCAAGGCCGAGATTGTCGCGGCGCTCAAGGGGGCCAAGAGTTACTGTGACACTGCCTACGCCATGCTGACACTGGCGAACGCGGGCGACGCGATGAAGCTTTTCGGAGGAGAACGGGCCCGCATCGGTGTGCTCGAATTCAACACCGTTCATACCTACGAGCACTACGGCAACCTCGTCACCTACATGCGGATCAAGGGCCACGTTCCGCCGTCGAGCCAGAGATAGCGCCGCGATCTCGGCGCGCGAGGATGGCGCGGCGGCGTTTATAGCGTGCCCGGCAACGGCCGCGTGAGCAGACCCGTCAGCAGCGCGGCGCGCTCCGGCATCTGGCTGAAGCGAATATGTTCATGCACGGCGTGAGCGCCGTCTCCCACCGCGCCGAGCCCGTCGAGCACCGGCACGCCCAAGGCCGAGACGAAGTTTCCGTCCGAGGCCCCGCCGGTGCTCGCCTCCTCAAGCTTCATCCCCAACCCGGCGGCAATGCTTCGCGCGTGCTCGAAGTAACGCTTCACGCCCGGTGTGCGCTCGAGCGCGGGACGATTGAGATTCGCCTCCACCGCGATCTCGCAGCGTTTGTCGAAAGGCTTCAGCCGCCGCAGTTTCCGGACGAGCGCCTCGCCGTCGCGAGTTTTCCAGAATCGTAGATCCCCGCGCAGTTCCGCTTCGGCCGCCACCACGTTGGTTTTGCCGCCTCCGTGAAGGATGCCGGGGTTCACGGTGACGCCTTTCGCCAGATTCGTAAACCCGGCGATGGTTTCGACCTGCCGCGCTATCTCGAGTATGGCGCTGGCGCCGGCTTCGAAATCGATGCCCGAGTGGGACGGACGGCCTCGCACGGATACGCGGAAAAACCCGGTGCCCTTGCGCGCCGTTTTCAGCCCGCCTTCCATACCCATGGCGGGTTCCAGCACATAGGCCGCGTCCGCGCCACGGGCCGTTTCCTCCGTCAGGGGCCGCGAACTCGGGCTGCCCACTTCCTCGTCCGACACCAGCAGCAGACAGATGCTCGCGGCGGGGTTCAGGCCGAGTTCGCGGATGGTTTCCATCGCCATCAGAAAACTGGAGATGCCGCCCTTCATGTCGAAGACGCCCGGGCCGTACAGCCGCCCGTGCTCTTCGCGGTACGGCATTGTCCCGATGGTGCCGGCGGGCCAGACCGTATCGAGGTGGCCCAGCACAAGGATGCGGCGTCCGGCCGGCGCGCGCTTCAGCTTGAACTCGCAGCGCAGGTGTTTCCCATAGGGCTTACCCTGGAAGAATTTGACGCGTGCGTAAGGCGCCGCCCGCTCCGCGACCCATTCGCCCATGCGGGTGACAGCCGCGGCGTTCTCAGTGGGCGATTCGATCTCCACCATCTCCCGCAGCATCTTTTTCCAGAATTCCCCGCGGGACCGCAGATAAGACAGTGCATCAACCATCGGTTGCTATAATACCGAGGTTGCTCATGCCCATTCTCGATATCAACGAAATTCGAAAGATCCTTCCGCACCGCTACCCTTTTCTTCTGGTGGACCGGATTGTGGATTATGACGATACACGTATCGTCGGTTTGAAGAATGTAACGGCGAATGAGCCGCATTTCATGGGCCACTTCCCGGAGATCCCCGTGATGCCGGGTGTTCTCATTACCGAGGCCATGGCGCAGGTGGCGGGCGTCCTCGTGCTGATGACGATTCCGGACCGCGAATCGAAACTTGTCCTTCTTGCCTCCATCGAAGAGGCGAAGTTTCGCAAGCCCGTTGTGCCGGGCGACCAACTGGTGATCGAAATGACCGTGGTGAAACGCAAGACGTTTGTCGCGAAGATGAAGGGCACCGCCTCGGTGGATGGCGTCGTGGTGGCGGAAGCCACCGTGATGTGCTCACTGCAGGACAAATCAGAACGGCTTCCGGACGCATAGAGAGGGCCGTTATGCCCATACATCCCACGGCGCTTGTCGATCCCGGAGCGCGCATTGCCGAGACGGCTGAAATTGGCCCCTATTGCATCATCGGTCCCGAGGTGGAGATTGGCGCGGGCACCCGCCTGATGGCGAATCTCTATGTGGAAGGCCCCACGTGGATTGGGGAAGATAACATCTTCTATCCGTACTCAACCGTGGGCGTGGCTTCGCAGGATCTCAAATACAAGGGGGAGCGGGCGGAGACCCGTATTGGCTCCGGCAACCGGATTCGCGAATTCGTCACCATTCACCGCGGCACGGAAGGCGGCGGCGCGCTTACGAAAATCGGTGATGATAACCTGCTGATGGCCTACACGCACGTGGCGCACGATGTCGATCTTGGGAGTCATTGCATTCTGGCGAACGGGGTCACGCTCGGCGGCCACGTCACCATCGGCGATTACGCGGTGATCGGCGCTTTCACCGGCGTGCATCAGTTCTGCCGGATCGGACGGCATTCCATGGTGGGCGGCTATAGCGTGGTGACGCAGGACGTGCTGCCCTTCTCGACAACGGTCAGCGAGCGTGAAATCCGTACCTTCGGCGCGAACCGCGTCGGCCTGGAGCGGCGCGGCTTCACGGCGGACGCCATCGAGCCCTTGCAGAACCTCTTCCGCATCCTCACGAGAGCGAAGCTCAACACCTCGCAGGCGATCGAGCGTATCCGTGAAGAAATCCCCCAAACGGAAGAAGTGTCCGAGGTGCTCGGCTTCATCGCCTCCTCGCGGCGGGGCATCGTAAAATAGCGCCGGTATCGCAGGCGCGCGGGGCTCCTCCCGAGCGCGGCCAAAGCTTCTTCGTATAATCGCTCTCAGATGCTCGTTGAGTTGCTGGTGGAGAATTTTGCCGTGGCGGAGAAGCTGCGGCTGCGCTTTCACGCGGGGCTGAACCTGCTCACCGGGGAGACGGGCAGCGGCAAATCGATCCTCGTGGATGCGCTCGGTCTGCTTCTCGGAGGGCGGGCCGCCACCGGCATGGTGCGGGCGGGCGCCGCTCAGGCACGGATTAGCGGGATCTTTGATGTGGCGCCCCATCCCCGGCTGCTCACGTTGCTTGAAGAGGCGGGAATCGAATGGGGCGACGAGGATCTTCTGATCGAGCGCGAAGTGAGCGTGAACGGCAAATCGCGCGCCTTCGTGGCAAGCCGCCCCGCCACGGTTTCCCTGCTCCGCGGCATTGCGCCGTTCCTGGGCGATATTCACGGGCAGTACGATCAGCAGCAGCTCTTCGACACGGATGCGCAGCTTACCCTGCTTGACGATTACGCGGGGCATCCCGGACTGCTCGAAGCAACGCGCGCGGCCTGGACATTGCTCCTCGGCCTGCGCCGCCAGCTTGAGGAACTCGACCGCAATGAGCGCGAGAAGCTGCGGCTTGCCGACCTATGGCGCATGCAGACACGCGAGATCGAGGCGGTGAAGCCGTTGCCCGGCGAGGATGCGGAGCTCGAGGCGGAGAGCCACCGGCTGAAGAACATCACGAAGCTGGCCGGTCTCCGCCGGGAGGCTTACGGCGCGCTCTACGACTCCCAAAATTCCGCCAGCGCGCAGGTGCGGCGCGCGCTGCGGGGGCTGGAAGATCTCGCGCGCATCGACGTCACTCTTCAGCCCGCGGTGGAAACGCTCCGGCCCGCCGCGATCGCCATCGAAGAGGTGAGCTTTGTGCTGCGGGATTACGCCGACGGCCTCGAAGCGAATCCCGCGCGTCTCGATGAAGTGGAAGGCCGGCTGGTGGCGATGGAGAAGCTGAAGCGCAAGTATGGCGCCACCATTGAAGAGATTCTCGTTTTCCTCGAGGACGCCAGACGCAAACTAGACGCGCTCGAAAACGCCGCGGAACACCGGGCGGAGCTGGCCGGGAAGATTGCCGAGGCGGAGCGTGAATACCAGCGGGCGGCACGGCCGCTCACCGAATCGCGCCGGTCCGCCGCCCAGCGCCTGGGGGAAGCCGTCGAGGCGCAACTGGCCGATCTCGCGATGAACCGCGCGGTGTTCGTTCCTGAACTGCTGCCCGGTCCGGATAGCGTGCGTGGACAGGACACGCTGCGCTTTCTGCTGTCGGCCAACCTGGGTGAAGAGCCGAAGCCCCTGGACCGGATTGCTTCGGGCGGCGAGCTTTCCCGCACGGCGCTCGCCCTCAAGACCAGCCTCGCCGCGGTATCCGCCCGCCGTACGCTCGGGAGCGGGACGCCGGAGATTCCGCGCACGCTGGTTTTTGACGAAGTGGATTCCGGCATCGGCGGCCGCGCCGCCGAGAGCGTGGGCAGAAAACTGAAGCAACTCGCGAAGGCGAGCCAGGTGCTTTGCGTGACTCACCTGCCACAGATCGCGAGTTTCGCGGATCATCATTATTCCGTGGAGAAGGTGGAGATCGATGGACGCACCGCTTCCCGGATTCACGAACTCGGCGAGGACGCGCGAGCCGCCGAGGTGGGCCGCATGCTCTCGGGCGAAGAGCTCACCCCGGAAGCGCTCAGCAACGCGGAGCAACTCATCCGCGCGAATCGCTCGCGCTGAGTGGAGATTCCTCTTTCATCCCGTGGCGACTTGAGGTCTAATGGGGCATGTTCAGGGCGCTGGGGATTGTTCTCACGTGGGCTTGCTTCGTGATTTCAGGCCTCGGGGGAGCGGGTTTGCACGCGGCGCAGACCGCCAAGGAACCGTTCGTTCCGCCGGATTGGGTCTCGGTGGAAGCGGACCGTGCTTATGGAGAATTACCCGCCCAGAAAATAGATGTCTACCTGCCCGCCCGAGGGCCGGAAGGGAAGCGCCCGGGGCTGCTCTTCTTCCATGGCGGTGGGTGGAAGATGGGGTCTCGGAAGTCGAGGTCTGGCTTCCGGGTTTAC
>CAZXBZ010000121.1:0-9224 GCA_964639135.1 uncultured Solibacteraceae bacterium
TTCCATTGCTTAGCGTGACCGACACCCCGGTGATCTCGGAGGCGTCGCCGGAGATCGTAACCGGCAGCGTCAGTTTGAACTGGCTGCCGAAAGCGGCGGATGCCTCGGAGTTATACCACGTGGTAAACGCGGACGAAAGATCCACCGTAAAGGAGAGCCCGCCGGTGATATTGCTGCCTGGGCGCGCCGTAAAACTCAGAGTCGCGGAGGTCATGTTCCGGGGCGTTGAGTAGCCCAGGATCACGATTTCCAATCCCGCGCCCGCTCTGGTTACGCTGAAGCTCGTGAGTACCGGAGCCGCCGGGGGTAGCACGAGCTCCCGCGACGGCGGAGGGGTTGGCGTCACATCCACTCCATCCGACTGGAGCTCCGCGCGGATCAGGATGGACCCGGCCACGGTGCCGGTTTGGAAAAGAGCCTTGGTCTCTTCATCGAAGAAGGCGGTGCTTTCGCCAGGCGGAATCCTGAAACTTTGCTCCCGCTTTCCGTTGAGGAAAACAATGGCTTGATCATCGACGGGCGGCGTTACCGAGGGGTTGAATTCCAGATAGAGAGTGCCGGTTACCTCGTCGTCCCGGACAGGATCGAGAGATACCGCCACACCCTGCTGACTGCCCGGCGATGGCGCGTCCGTATCGAGGACCACCTCCGCGCCGGTGACGCTTGGGCGGGCAACTTCAATACCGAGGACGCGGCTCGCGCTCCGCTGCTGGGCATCGCGCACCACGGCCGTAAAAGAGTAAGAGCCAGCCGTGGATGGCGTGCCCGTGATCTCGCCGGTGGCGCCGTCCAGCGCCAGGCCCGGCGGGAGGTCTCCGGAGACCGAGAACACATAGGGCGTGGAGCCGCCAGAGGCGTTGATGGATGCTTCCGGGTATGGCTGCCCGATGGTTCCATCGGGTAGCGCCGCCGTCGTGATGGACAGCCCTTCGAGGACATGCAAGGTGAAGCTCTTTGTCGCGGTTTGGGATTGTGAATCCGTCACTTGAATATCGAAGCTGTAATCCCCCGGTTGTAAGGGGGCGCCGCTGAAGTTTCCGTCGCTACCCAACTGCATTCCATCGGGCAGCGCTCCCGAGATCACGGAGAAGGTGTAGCCTCCCGTGCCGCCGCTTGCCGTGATCGAATGCGGATACGATGCTCCCGCCACGGCCTCGGGCAAGGGGCTCTCCGTCAGAATCGAAAGCTTGGGGACTGCTTCGGTGATCGTCAGAGTAAAAACCTTGTCGATCGAGGTATATGAATCCATGGCGGCGGCCGCGATGGTGAAGGTGCCGGCCACGGTGGGCGTTCCGCTCAGCACGCCGGTGCTTGCGTCAAACGACAAACCGGATGGAATCTGGTCTTCGTCCATCCAGAAGCCGTAGGGCGGCGTACCACCGGCGGCCGTGATGGTGGTGAGGTAGGGCACGTTTACCGGCCACTCTGGCAGTATGGACGGCGTCGGAATCGAGAGCGGCTCGCCGCCGACCTGTAGTGTCATGGCTCGGCTGCCGCTGACGGAAAGTGTATCCGTGACGGCCACGGTGAAGCTAAACGAGCCGGGCTGGGAGGGCGTGCCGGAAATCGTACCGGAACTTTGGCTCAGAATCAGCCCAGGAGGAAGCGAGCTTCCGGAAGCGAGCGACCACATGAGCGTACCGGTGCCGCCGCTGGCGGAGAGAGCCTGAGAATAGGCAGCGCCCATTAACGCAGCCGGTAGAGCGCCGGAGGTGTTTACGGTTGGCGCGGCGTTAACGACAAACTTTGCACTCGATATGGGGCTCGTACACGGGGACTCGACTTCTCCGGCTCCGAGGCTGAGAACCCAACAGAAAGTGATGGTGTGGGAACCCACGGTCCGCAAGGCCGGCGGTACCTCGACGATCACCGTTGTAGAATCCGGAGAGCCGGATATAGGAATCTGCGTACCGCCGACCCTGGCGGAGCGGGGGGAACCAGCGGAGGCGTATTGGCCGTTTCCACCCGATTCGTCTTCTTCCTGTGCATCCCAATACGCCTTCATCCCGTAGCCGGCGCCGACTGGCGGCGTCGTCATGGGGACGCCCTCGGTAAGGAAGCCGCCGAGAGTCATGGTGATTGAGAGATTTCCCTGGGGGAGGTAGCCGAAGGTTGTTTGCGGTGGGTCGTAGGCGCTGACGATGGGAGTCTGCGCGCTTGCGGCCACTGAAATCACGAGAGCGGCGGTTACAAGCATCCAGCCCTGCAGCCATGTCCGTTTCGTCATACCTAACCTCCATGCTCGCGAGGGGTGACGCCCTCACGTTAGTCCGCACCGGCGTACGAGGCCGCGGCCAGCCAGGGATTCGTGGATGCTCACGTTTCGATGGCGGTGGGCCGCGGCGAATTGTGCGGTTATAACCCTACTCGAGATTTGCCCGCCCGCTTGCCGCCCCGCGCCCACCCGCGTAGGCGGGCACGTACACCGCGCGGGCGGAATCACCCTGTGCATCGAGCAGCAGCACGGGCCCGTTCGCCGCGTCCGTGAGCTGGAATACCGCGCGGGAGTTCATTCGGCGTATACCGGTGGGGGCTTCGGGAACTTCGAGTTGCGTGGCCCCCCGGGTGGAGAGGTCGATCAGCGTAACGGCGCGGTTCGTGCCGCTTGCGACGGCGACGGTGCGGTTATCGCCGCTCACGGCGAGGCCCACCGCCCCATCGATACCCTGCGCGCTGGAAGCAATAAGCACGAGCGCCGGGTTTGCCGATGCGAGGCCGGCCTCGTAAACGGCGTTCTGGCTAGCGTCGAGAAGGATAATCTGCTCGGATCCGCGAAGAAAAACGGCGTCGGTCACATTCGGCAAAGCGGCCAGGCTTTGCACGCCCGCGGTGCTCGCGCGGAGCAGGGTGCTGCCGGAGGCGTCATGGGTGATGAGCACGGGGTCCTTCAATCCATCGGCGATCGCGATGCGCGCGACCGGCCTGGAAAGAGCGACGGTATACGAGCGCTCCGCGCGGGGGACGCCATCCACTACCGCGAACACGGCAACCGAGCCGCTCCGCGCGGAAAAAGCCGCGATGGCATCGCCGCTTGGGGAAACCGCCAGATGCGTGACGCCGCTCAGGCCCGAAAGTTGCGCACTGGAGACGCCGCGCGGGCTCGGCGCTCCGTAGAACCATGCGTCACCCGTCTCGCCGGCAACCACGGCGTAATCGCCCTGGGAGGCGATGGCGCAGGCGAGAATGGCGCTTCCGTGGCGGATGGGCGCGCCCATCGTGGAAGACCCCGCGATACCGTTCACCATGTGAAGGTTTCCGGTGGAAGCGTCCACCACGTATCCAAGGGTGGGCCCGGTGACACTCGACCCCCGCTCACCTCCAATGGAGCCCTGGCCGAGTGATCCAAAGCCGCCCCGGCTCGATGATCCGCGGCCGCTCTGCGCCGCGAGTATCCCCGTGGAGAGAGCCAGCGTCATTCCCCATGCCATCCATCGAAACGCGTGCGTTCTCATCGATACATCCTCAAATCTGCTTTTTCGGTCTTGCTTCGGCTGTCCCAGCGAACGGAACCGCGATGGCCCCGGAACTCACCCAAATTCGTTACGGCGCGCCCACGGACGGCGCTCCAATCGAGATCGAGGTGGGCGTCCGCGGAGGGGCGCCCGAACCGCCGCCGTTGTTATCGCGGGTAGCCGCATAAACGCCACCGCCCACCGCCGCCGCGGCCGCGATGCCGAGAATTACCAGCACTTTGGTGGAAATGCCCGCGGCGGCGGCCGCGCCGGCTCCGGCGGCGGCAGCGCCAGCAATCGCATTCGTCTGGTTAATCACCGCGCTCGCGGTGGCGCCCTGGAAGGAGGCCGTCACCCGGATGCTGAAATCTCCCTGGACGTTATTGGGCCGCAGGCCGCGCCCCACCGCTTCGCCGCTCTGATTGGTCTGTACAGTCACCATGCTCTGGTTGCCGGGGAAACTTCCGCCGGCGCCGTCGCCGGGAAGCAGGAAGACGACCGTGGCCCCGGCCACCGGCTTGTGATTTTCGTCTTCAACCCGGACAATGGGTTCCCTGGCAACGCGCTGCCGGATGTTGTTCACGGCGCCCTCGCCCTCAAGAATCACGATGTTCAAGGTGAGACCGCCGCCAGCCGCTGGAGTCTGTGCCCACGAGGCCACCGGCGTGGAGAGCATGGCCACGCAAAGCAGCACGACAAGTGGTATTTGCCAGAAGCTTCGCGCGGTGAAGAACCGAAATAGTCTGCCAGTCATAATTCCCTCTGTATTTACCCAGTCCGCAGCGTATCCACTCCATCGTAACCGATGTCCGTTCCGAAGCAGATGCCTTTCTTCAGGCCGGGCAAGGATACGCCGCGAATCGTTCGCGCCGCCGCGCTCGCGCCGCTTCATACATCAGAATGCGTGAATGCTCTGGCCGGGGGGTCAGGGCCGCCATGGAAATACGGTAGCGGCAGCCTGGGCCAGCTCGGCGGGTATTTCAAACCAAGCCGGGCCGGCCACGCTGATCTCCATATCAATATACATAGTGCGGAAGAGGGGACGAAATCTCGGGGAATCAGGAACGCGGCGTGAATTTCTCGGATTATCGCCTCTTTTGCCGCTGGTTTGCGCCATATCCTTATGAGATCACCGGCGCGGCGCTTCCCGGCTTTTCAGCCATGCAAGCGGAGAGCGGTGAAAATTCCCGTTTCGTTTAGACTATTTACCAGCCGGATCCATCAGAATGCCCGTTCTTCAACTCGTCATCGAGCGGAGCGGCCACCCGCCGCGCAAGCACACCCTGGACGCGGATCGCGTATCCGTGGGGCGCTCCGCGGAGAACAGACTCAGCTTCCCGGAAGATCCGCGTCTCTCACGCAATCACCTGGTGTTTGAACGGCGGGGCGGATTGTGGACCGTTCGCGATTTAGGGAGCAAGAACGGCACCTGTGTAAACAATCGCCGGGTTACCGCCGAACAGCCGCTCGCCGCCGGCGACGTGGTGACGGCCGGCGAACTTAGCATGCGGTTCGCCGCCGCGGAATCCGCGGAAACGGGCCATCACGTGATGATCGTGGCCGACGATTCCGCGGACAGCGAACCCCGGTTTTCGAGCACCGTTGTCGCGGACCTGGCTTCCCTGCTGGAGGGCGCCACCGGGAAAACAGAGAACCCCGGCGTGCTGCACAAGCAGATGGACGCGCTGGTGCGCGCGGGCCGCGAACTCGCCGGAATGCGCCCGTTGAATGAACTGTTCGATCTGATCCTGGACCTGTCGATCTCCGCGGTGCCGGCGCGCCGCGGCGTGCTGATGCTCCTCGAGGAGGGAGAACTCGTACCCAAGGCCGCGAAGGGAGACAACTTCCGGATCAGCAAGGCGGTCTGCAACCAGGTGATGGAACAGCGGAAGTCCCTGCTGGTGAAAGACACACGGTTCGAGCAGGCGCTGCAATCGAGCCACAGCATCGCCGCCGAAGCCGTCAAGAGCCTGATCGCCGTGCCGCTGCAAACGAACAGCGGCGTGCTCGGCCTGATCTATCTGGATACGCCGCACATCATCACGCCCTTCAGCGAAGACGACCTCTCGCTGCTCACCGTCATGGCCAACGTGGCCGCGATCCGCCTGGAGCATGCCCGGCTGGCCGCCGTCGAGCAGGCGGAGAAGATCATGCAGCGCGATCTCGAACAGGCCGGCGAGATTCAGCGCGCCTTGCTGCCAAAAGCGTCCCCCGAAGCCGCCGGGCTCGAAGTGGCGGGTTTCAACGAGCCGTGCCGCACCGTGGGAGGCGATTATTACGATTTTTTCCCTTACGCCGACGGCCGCCTGGCCGTTGTGCTGGCGGATGTGGCGGGCAAGGGCATGCCCGCTTCCCTCATGATGTCGAGTCTGCATGCGCGCTCGCACTTATTGCTGGAAGAACCCGTTTCTCCGGCGGAATTCCTTACGCGGCTGAACCGCTCCATGGCTGGGTCGTGTCCGGCGAACCGTTTCATTACCATGGCCGCCGCGCTGATCGATCCGGCCACGGGAGTGGTGCGCTATGCAAGCGCCGGGCACCATCCGGCGATCCTGGCGCGGGCGAACGGCGAGACGGAACTCATCGGCGATTCCGGGCTTGTGCTGGGGGTGTTGAAGGTGACGAGCTACGAAGAATGCACCGTCCAACTGCAAGACGGCGATATGCTGGCGCTGTATAGCGACGGCATTAGCGAAGCAACGGCCGGCGGGGATGATGAGGAATTCGGGGAAGACCGGATCCGCCGCGTGCTTGGCGCCAACGCGCATCTGCCCGTGCCGGAGATCATCGACGTTGTGTTGCGGGCGCGCGCCCATTTCACCCGCAATGCGCCGAATTTTGACGACGCCACACTCGTCCTTGTGCGCCGCCGCGCTTCGAGCGCCGCCGGGGGCTGGGGAACACTCGCGGGGGACTGACTGGCGGAAGAAATCCGCGCGAGCGGCTCACCCTCTCCATGGCCTCGGATCTCCCTTTTGGTGTCGCATGGATCGCGGGATGCGAGCAGCCCTAATGGAATCCTTGCGGGCCGCCGATCTCCCCCCGGACCGTGTTGAATGGATGTTTTTGTCGTGGTTCGCTCTTTCTTCGCAGATTGACAACAGAGCCTTATCTTGGTAACTTCAGGTGTTTGCCGTGAGACGAGTGGGCGCCCATATTGGGTCCGAATGCCACACCGCTGGCAGCAGTTCACGAGACTCGGCTCCAGCCTGCCCGTTGGAGCACTCATTCAGGGCGAGTGTCGCATACCATGCACACCGCGCCCGAGGAAACGCCACCTAGAGGTTCCTTCGTGAAGCAACGCTATTTTATCCTTGTCCTGGCGCACAGCGTTCATGGACGGATTCAGCGCATCCATCTTCCTCATACAGTCATCTACGCCATTCTCGCGCTCGCCGTCCTTGGATCGTTTTCCGTCTTCGGTTTCGTCGGCAGCTATGGGCGCATGGTCTGGAAAGTCGCCCAGTACAACAATCTCCGGAATGAGGTTGAGACGCTGCGCGACCGTTACACCAACCTGCAAAAGACCGCCGAGGAGCAGAATGAGCAACTGGCCACGCTGCAGATCTTCGCGAGCGAAGTATCCGTGGCGTACGGCTTGAAGCAGAATCTGAACAGCGATTCAGACCTCGCTTCGGAGGCGCGTTTGGTGCCCACGATGAGCCAGACGCTTGAGCAATACGACTTTCTGAAGAACGCGGATTACTCGCGAATTTTCCGGGAGTTCGTACGCAAGCGCCACACAAATTCAATGCCCAGCATCTGGCCGGTCAACGGACGGCTGCTAGGCAATTTCGGCGGGCGCAGCGATCCGTTCAGCGGGCTGGGCGCCTTCCATTCCGGCGTGGACATCAAGGGCAATTATGGAGATCCGATCAAGGCGACGGCGGATGGCATCGTCACAATGGCCGGCTGGTTCGGCGGCTATGGACGCATCGTGATTATCGACCACGGCCGGTACCAGACGCGTTATGCCCACCTTTCGAGCACGAAGGTGATCCCCGGCATGGAAGTCCGCCGCGGTGAGGTGATCGGGGGAATGGGCGCCACGGGACGCGCTACCGGTACGCATCTGCATTACGAGGTACGAGTGAATGGCGTGGCGGTGAATCCGTATCCGTTCCTGAAGCGTCCGATCACCGCGGATGCGCGCGCCCCCCAACTGCCGTTTTAAGCCGCTCTCTTCTCCTTAGCCGCATCGAGGGCCGGGGTTTCGTGTGTGTACCGCTTTGAACGGCGGTACACCGCATAGCTCCACGATGCGTCGAAGACTGTAGTACGCCGCACCGCACCGATACGCGCGGCCAATTCTTGATGCCACGTCTTTATTCAGCCGCCTTCCGCGATTCTTCCACCGATTCAGAGCCAAGCCGGAGACGGGTGCTGGCCGCCACGCTCGCGGGAGTGCGGTATGCGGCGGTTCCCGGCATCACGAGTCTGTTTGCCGGCTTGGGTACGGCATCAACTCCCGCCCATGTCGCGTCATGGAAGAAAACGTTCATTGATCCGGCCACGGAATATCTGGTGACCCGCTGGACGGAAGAGGCGGCGGATTCGCATCTGCCCACCGACCCGAACCGCGCGCTCTCCCTGAACGATAGCCAATTGCTTTACGCGAGCAACCGGACCTCGGGCTGGCAGCCCTACATTCTTGACCTCAAACGGGGGGATAGCGTCCAAACCGGGGAAGCCCGGGATTTGAAGCCGCGTTCGCTCGCGCTGCTTCGCAATGGCAGGGAGGCGGTTTTTCTCGACGGGAACGCGCTGATTCGTAACGAAATCCGGCGCGGGCGCTTGAGGACGTTGTATCGTTCGCCCGATGGATGGAGCGTTACGGGGAATCTGCTGCTCTCGCATGACGACCGCACGGCGGCCGTGGTGGAGCGGCGCCAGAGTGTGACGCGAATCGTGTTCGTTGACGCCGCCTCGGGAAAATCGCGGCAGGTTCTCCAGGCGGACGGCGCCGGGTTGATGCCGCTTGGGTTCCACGAACGCTATGGATTACTGGTGCTGAATTCCCAGCACCAGCCCGCTCTCGCGGGCGTCCCGAATGCTCCGCGGTTGCCGGATTTTCCGAAGGGCGAGGTGCTCCAGGCGAGATGGGACCGCTCGGGCCGGATTCTGATGTACCTGATTCGCACCCACGATGGGCAAACCGAGCGCAGCCAGTTGATGGAGTATGACCTCGATCGGGGCTCTCACCGGTTGATTGCGAATACCACCAAGTTCGCCACGTTTTCCGTCAACGCCGATGGATCCGTGTTCGCGGGGGCCAGTTCCTCGAAGGCGCAACCGCTACTCCTTCTGCTGCTGCGTGCCACCCGGCGGGAATTTTCGCTCATGGAACACCAGTCGTCGAATGCCGCTTCGGTGAATCCCTTTTTCTCGAACGACAGCCAGACGCTCTTCTTCGAATCGGACCGCCTGGGTAAGACCTGTATCTTCAGCGTCAGCGTGAAGGGCTTGATCGAGAAGACCTGAGCCACTGGCACCCCAGAATCACAAATTCTATTGATACGCCTATAGCAATAGCTCCGTCACCAGCTACTTACAAATCAATCAGGGTTAGCCAGGTACGGAAGGCGCATATTTTAGAGAAGTGATTTGTATAGAACCTGTTACGGGTGATCTTCTCTAGTTTTAGCGAATAAAGAGTGACGTGTGCTCTGAATCATCACTAGAATCCAAGCTAATAATGAAACATTTAGTACCGCTGGACATAGTTCTTATAGGACTCCTCGGAAATCGTAAACTGCCATAAGATCAGAGCGT
>CAZXBZ010000122.1:0-9198 GCA_964639135.1 uncultured Solibacteraceae bacterium
AGAGACGCCGCTTTTCGCGAGAATAGAGTAAAGGAGATCATGGCGAACGACCCGAATTCCACGAAACGCTATGTAGTTCGTGGCCGCGTGCAAGGCGTCGGCTTTCGCTTCTTCGTCGAAAAACATGCACAGCGGATCGGGCTGCGGGGTTACGCGAAAAACCTGAGCGACGGCACCGTCGAAGTGGTCGCCTCGGGCCGCCACTCCGAACTCGATGAACTCGAAGGTCTTCTGCGCATCGGCCCGCGTCTGGCCCTGGTGGCTGGCATCGAAACCCAGGAAGCGCCCCCCGGCGAGTACAGCTACTTCCGCGTGCGGGTGTAACCCGCGGTTCAGCGTGAAAAACCCTTGACTTATTTCTAAACTTGCTTTACATAGGGATCAACGAAGGAGGGTGCGTCCATGCACATTCGTTGGCTGATCTTCACCGCTCTCACCCTCGGACTGCTTCTACCGGCCCGAGCGGAAAACACGGAACAACTTGCTCCGGCTTCCCAAACGAATATCCTTTCCCTTCTGCCCGCCAGCCTTCAAAACCCTGAATTGCGGGTTCTGGACGCCGTGGTTGCCGCGGACGACGTTTATCTCCTGCTCGGAGATCCCGTCGGACGCCCCGGCCTCCCCAGCGCCATCCTCCGTCTGCGCGGTGATGGCGTCCCGAGTATCGCCTCGCTGCCCGAAGGCCAGCCTCGTGACCTCAGCGTAGATGCAAACGCGAATGTTCACGTGCTCGTCATACCGCAATCCCGTACCGCCGAACCGGCAATAATCCGGTGCGATCCGTCTCTGAGCGCATGCGCCGCCACCCCTCTCGCGAAGGACGGCCGCCAGATCTGGTCGCGCCGCTCCGTCGCGGGCCATGTGGCGGAGCTATCCCTCGACGGGGCACTGTACCTGGATGGCGCGCCCCTGCTCGCGCCAGCTTCCGGGCCAGGCCGGATCGTGCCGAACCGGCTGCTTGCGGCCCCAGGAGGCTCGCGCGTCATGCGGCTGAACCAAGCCACCGGCACGCTCACGGTGATTGACCCCTTATGGCCCTCCGAACGGCTTGATGTCGTCATCCAGGGCGCCGGATTCCAGGCGGCGTTGGAAGCAAACCACGCGGCCGCGGCCCGTCTGCTTCCGAATGCAAGTTCCATTGCCATGACGATCTATGCCGCGGCCCCCGCGGAAGATGGCGGTCTCTTCCTGGCGCTAAGCCCCTATAACAGGTACGCCGGAGCCACGATCCTCCAGACAACCGCCGACGGGAGAACGCAACGAACCATCCGCTGCGCTTTGCCGAACGATCCTTCCGGCGAACCAACAGCGACGCCGGCATATATCGGCGTAAGCGGTAATCGACTCTATCTCGTCTCGCCCATGGGCGACCTGCTGACGTATAGACTCTGAGCGGCGCGGCGGCGTCAGAGCGCCGAGGAGCCTCTACTTTCCGTTTATCGCGCCTCTTGAAATTTGGGGAGTAAAATCCTTGCGAGCCTGGCCAGCTTCGAGGAATTTCCCGACGAACAGCATGTGTCGATGCACAGGCAATCCACGATAGTCCACATCAGCCAGAAAGCGCGCCACCGTACTGCGTGTAATCTGCTCTCGTGAAAGATCGCCCGCATCGTGAACCACGGCGACCGGCGTTTCTGGCGGATAAAACCGCTTGAGCTTCTCGAAAAGCCGCGGATAGTCGAGATTCATGGTGTAGAACACCATCGTGCTCCCGGCGGCCATCAGTTTCTCATTCACGTCAAGACGTCCTGGCCAATCGTCCATGGTGAGAATGACGGCATTCGTATCGTAACCATAGGGCGGGCTATGCTTGAGCGCCGCGCTGGCCGCCTGGAAGGCCCCAACCCCGGGCACGATTTCCGCTGGCACATCCGCCGGCAGCATCTCCAGGAATAACGTCATGCCGTACATCATCGGGTCGCCACCCTGCAGGCAGGCAACGGTCTTGCCGGATTTCACCGCACCGGCAATTTTGGCGATGAGTTCCCGGCGAATTCCATCGAGCCGGATCGCCTCGGCGCGCTGCGTTGCGCCGGCGATCTTGGCGGGGTCCGCGCCATAAAACTTTCGGAAGTTGTGAGGCCATTCCCAAACCTCTTTTCCGGCGGCGAATTCCGCCCACATCGTCTTGATGTCTCCCTCCTCGGCAAGGAGCACGTCCGCCTGGGAAATCACCTTTTGTCCCCGAAGCGTGACCAGGTCGGGAGCGGTTCCCATTCCCACAATCACAAACTTACCCTCACCGGCCCGCGCTTGGCCGAGACAGCAGACCAGCGCCAAAACCGATACCGTTACAAATCTGAAAAAAGAATTGATCATAGTCTTGTCCACATGATGATGACATGTATACTGGACAGTATACTCCAACATCATGAGAATTCTTCGCTTTCTTACACTCAGCGCGCTTCTTGCGTTTGCGGCTTGCAACCTGGCCGCCCAGCGGGATATGACACCCCAGTGGAGGGCATCCCTGAACGACCTTCAGCGCAGGGTGACCGCCGCGGCGTCCGCGGGCGGCTCCGAACTTGACGCATGGCTCGCCGAAGCCGCGGAACTGCGCTCCTCCCTTGCATCATTCGCGGAGTCGCGGCCGGATATCTCCATCAATGTCCCCAAAGCCCCATCCGAACATCCATCGATTGATTCGCTCCGGCGGTATCTTGACGGGCTGCAAGTTGCGTTGGACGAAGCGATTCGGCGGATGCCGGGCACCGCGTTCAACCTGGGGCGCGTGGAGGTGAACGTCACCGCGACTCTCGCGGCGTCCGCGCCGGTCGCGGACAGCATGGAACAACCCGAGATCCGCAACCTCAACCTGACAACGGCCGCGAAGGCTCTGGACCAGTTGCCTGGCGTGTCGATTCAGCATATTGCCACGAACCGCAACGAGGCGGGAATTATGCTGCGCGGATTCAGCTCGCGGGGACAAGTGCCCTTGTATCTGGACGGCATTCCCATTTCTGTCCCATACGATGGTTATGTAGATTTCAATCGCTTCCTGACCAGCGACATTAGCGAAGTACAGGTTGCGCGCGGCTATTCATCCCCTCTGCTGGGCCCCAACGCACTCGGGGGAACGATCAATATGGTCACTCAGGAGCCAACCCGGAAGCTCAATGTGGACGCGCTGATCGGAACCGGATCGGGTGATACCCTCCTTTCCAGCCTGCGCCTCGGCTCCCGATGGCGTCGCGTATTTTTCCAGGGGTCCGTGGATTGGCTTCAATACCGGTTTATTCCTCTATCGGGCGATTTCCCTGTCGTCCAATACAAGAATCTGCCCCACCTGACGATGAACAACCGGCTGAACCATTCCTCGTCCCGCGATGAAAAATTCAGTGGACGCACTGGATGGACGCCAAGGACGAGCGATGAGTACGTGTTCAGCTTCATCAACCTTAAGGGACGGAAGGATGTCCCTTTATATCAGGGGCCAAATACCGAGGCTGCGTTTCGTAACTTCTGGACCTGGCCGTATTGGAATATGGTGAACTACTACTTCCACACCAATACTCAACTGGGGGAAACAAATGCTCTGAAACTGCGTGCGTTCTATAACCAGTTTCTCAATGGTATCGATATGTTTTCGGACGACACCTACAGTGTCATGAACACACCCAATTCCAGCCGGAGCGGGTACGACGAGCATAATCACGGAGTATCGGCTGAGTTCAATTCCCGGATAGTTCCGCGAAACCTGATCAGCGCCTCCTTCTTCTTCAAGGACGAAACTCATCGTGAGCAGAACCGCTATCCAGCCCGGTCGCCGTTCCCTTTAATCACTCCGGTTCTGGTGGACCGGGATCAGCAGAGCACGATCGGCTTCGAGGACGTGATCGAGATCTCGCCTCGTCTCCGGCTGACGCTCGGATTCAGCGCGGACCACTTCAACGGTCTCCAGGCCCAGACTTACAACAACACCTCGACCGGTCTCGTTCCCTTCACCTGCATCAGTTCGCCACGGAACAGTTCTTTCGCCGGCTGCACGGCGCATCTGTGGAACTTTAATCCGCAAGCGGCGCTGTCGTATGCCGTCGCTCAAGGAAACTTCTTCCTGACGTTCGCTGACCGCGGACGCTTTCCAATGCTCAAGGATATATATTCGTCGAGCCTCGGCGCTGGATTGCCCAACCCCGACCTGCGGCAGGAACGCAGCCGAAGCTGGAACGTGGGATACTCACGGCTTGTCGGCTGGAATACGCTTGCGCGGATCGTATTCTTCCGCAGCGCTCTGCGGGATGCGATTCAATCCGTCTATATCGTTGACCCCGGCGACACCGAAACGGCAAGTGCGTTATGCCCGAACAGCCGGATCGTTGGCTTTTGCAGCGAGATGGCCAATATCGGCGAGCAAACTCATCAGGGCATCGAGATCGAACTGCGCGGCAACCCTCACCCGCGGCTCACGTGGAGCGCGAGCCATAGCTATCTCAACCGTACAATCAGATACGATTTCTCACGCGTGCCCGGCGTCAGCGCCGAGAATACCGTCTTATCGATCCTTCCCGTGCTTCCGCGGAACAAGTTTGTCGGAACCGCGACGGTACGGATCTTTCGCCAGGTGACGGGAATCGCGAACTTTCGGCACGAGGGAGGCCTGACTCTGCAGGACACGACCTACCCCACGACATCTCCCAAATTCCAACCATTTGGCGAATCGTTCACGACCACCGACTTTGGAATTGCCGCTCCGTTCGGCGGAGGAGTAACTCTGCACGCCGGCGTGAAAAACGTCTTCGATCGCAACTACTACTACACCGCCGGATTTCCGGAGGCCGGACGAAACTGGTTCGCGAACCTGCGATATAGGTTCTAAAGGGGGGTCCGGCGCCGCCGGATCTCCGCGGCCCGGAGGGAGGATGCGACATGCCGGGAATAAATTACAAACGAGGATTCCAATGAAAGAGACGCCGAAGACCGCGCCCGTGGAGAACAGCCTCACCCGGATACGAAAAAGCAGGGGGATTACCGTATCCGACCTGGCGAGACGGGTGAACACCAGCCGTCAAACGATTTATGCGATCGAGTCGGGCGCCTTCGTCCCCAACACCGAGGTTGCGCTGCGCCTCGCGCGTGAACTGGAAGTAACGGTGGACGAGTTGTTCTCGCTCGGCGAGGATACCCGCGCGCGGGCCGGATCCGTCGCCGCGGAAGTTCTCACCGCCTCCCCGCTGGAGAAGGGCCGGGCGGTTCGCGTCTGCCGGGTCGGCTCGCGCTGGGTGAGCGTGCCGGTAAGCCCGTCGCCATATTTCCTGCCGGAAGCCGACGGCATCGTCCAGAAAGCGGGATCCGCGGCACAGCGGGCGGATCTGTTGCTGTTTGCCAAAACGGAAGCCGCCCACAACCGTCTGGTGCTTGCGGGGTGCGATCCGGCCACCAACCTCCTGGCGCGAATGGTCGAGAAGATCAGCGGAGTGGAAATCGTCTCCGCCCCCGCGTCAAGCAGACTCGCGCTTCGCTGGCTGGCCGAGGGCAAGGTTCACATCGCCGGAATGCACCTGGAAGATCCAGCCACCGGCGAGTTTAATCTTCCCTTCCTTCGCGAGGAGTTTCTGGGCGAAGACCTTACCGTCGTGACATTCGCGCGCTGGGAGGAAGGGCTGGTTGTCGCGCCCGGTAATCCAAAACACATTCGGAAGCTCGAGCACCTCGCCCAAAATAGCGTTCGTTTCGTGAACAGGGAATCTGGCTCGGGAAGCCGCTCGCTCCTGGACAAGCTATTAACGTCGAGCGGCATGGAAAGCTCCCGAATCCGCGGGTATGACCGCGTGGCTCAAGGGCACCTCTCGGCGGCGTATCCAATCGTTCTCCAGGATGCCGATGTCTGTCTCGCGGTTCGCTCCGCGGCGAACGCCTTCGGACTGGATTTCGTGCCGCTGCAGAGCGAGCGCTACGACCTTGTCATGCGCCGGCGAACCGCTGAGTTGCCCGCGGCCAAAGCTTTCCTGGACGTTCTTCAACGCGCGGCGCTGCGGCGAAAACTGGAGACGCTCGCCGGATATGACGCCAGCCAGACCGGGGCAATGGTCGCCTGACCGCGCAACTCCCCGTCCTTTGGGGCAAGTTCACGGCGGCCACTCAATCGCGCTCGGATCAAAAACACAAGGGGAATACATGACTTACTACTCGTTTATCATTACCTGCGCCCTGCTGCTGCCAGCCACATGGCTCCAGGCGCAATCATCGCTCACCGTGCGAGGCGTGGACGGCAAGACGGCCGTGGTTACAAGTGCGGACCTCGCCCGGCTCACCCATCACACGATCAAAACACTGGATCACGGAAGCCCCGCAACATACGAAGGAGTGCTCTTGAAGGATGTGCTCGCCAAAGTCAACTTGCCGGTGGGTGAAAAATATCACGGCACGGCCGCGTCCTACTACCTGCTGGCCGAAGGGAAGGACGGATACAAGGCGTTATACGCATGGGCCGAACTGGATCCGGGATTCATGGACAAACCGGTCTATGTGGTGACCAAGCGCGATGGCAAAGCACTGCCGGACAACGCCAAACCGTTTCAACTGGTCGCCCCAGGGGAAAAGCGCGGCGCTCGCTGGCTCCGCCAATTGACGACACTGACTATCCGGCAAGCGAACTGACATCCTGCTTCGGGGCGCGGCGGAATCACGGAAGACTGAGTTCCGCCGCGGTTCCACCGCGCTCCGAAGCGGACGATACGAACAAACGAGCCCGGGGGACGCTATCCGCGCGCCTCAACCGTGACGCCACGGCGCTCGAGATGAAGCAGGAGTTCGGGAACGCCGGTGAATACTTCGGCGTCGATGCCGAGCCGGCGCGCTGCCTCTATGTTTTCCGCGAGGTCATCCGTAAAGAAGGCTTCTTCGGGCTTCACGCCGGCGGCCGCGAGCGCGTCGTCAAAAATCTTGCGGTCCGGCTTCTGCGCGCCCGATTCGTGCGAAAGCACCCGATGATGGAAATGGCCGATATGCGGGTAGTTCCGCTCCAGGAAGCGGAAATGAATGGCGTTGGTGTTTGAAAGAAGCAGCAACGTGTATCGGGTGGATAGGCCGGCCAAGAGGCTCTCCGGAACCAGGGTCGGCGGCAGAAAGATGCTGTTCCAGATCTCGCAAAAGCGCTCGAAGGTCGTATGGATACCGGTTAGCTCGGAGAACCGCTCGAAGAACGGCGCGTCCTCCACCTGGCCGCATTCGTAACGCTCAACCAACCCACTGCTCCGCAGCCGGACGCTCATTTCTTCGATGGAAAGGGGCGAAACCGCGCCGAACCCGGCGTATGCACGTTTAAGATCAAATGGAACCAGCACTTTGCCGAGGTCGAAAAACAACGCGCGGGGAGATTTGAAGGCCGCCATTCCTCCAGTGTAGCCACGCACGGATCTCCGTACTCGTAAACTCCCTGAGGTTGTTAGAAAATGGAATCTTCCGGCCGGGCGTCTCGCCGGGAGGGATCCCGGCGGAACGAAGACTGCCGCCTTCTCGAGACTTCTTCACCAAAGGATCACGGTTATGCGCTTTTCGCGGAGGTCTATTTTGCATCGAGCGATTCCAGTTGTGGCTCTTGGTATTTCGCCCGCCTTGCTCGCGGCTGAAATCGAGTATCCGGCCACGGCGAAAATGGATCACACGGACACCTACCACGGCGTGAAGGTAGCGGACCCCTATCGCTGGCTTGAAGACGCGGATTCCCCCGAAACAGCCGCCTGGGTGAAGGCGGAGAACAAGGTGACAAACGCCTACTTCGCCGAAATTCCTTACCGCGAGGCGCTCCGCGATCGGCTGCGGCGGCTCTACGATTATCCGAAGTACGGCATCCCGGTACGGCGCGGAGAGTATTACTTCTATGAAATGAACAGCGGCCTGCAAAACCAGGGCGTCCGCTACATGCAGAAGGGTCTCGATGGCGAGGCCGTCGAATTACTGGACCCGAACAAGCTTTCCCCGGATGGCACCACCCGCCTTGACAGCTTCGTGGTATCCAAGGACGGCCGTTATGTGGCTCTGGCCCTGGCCGAAGGCGGCTCCGACTGGAAAACCGTGAAGGTGCTGGACGTCGCCGCGCGTAAGATGCTTCCCGACGTATTGAAGTGGGTGAAGGTCTCCGAACTTGCCTGGGCGGGCGATGGCTTCTTCTATAGCCGCTATCCACAGCCGGAAGGCGAGAGCATCCTCTCCGCGAAGAACGAAAACCACCAGGTGTTCTTCCACCGGGCGGGCACAAGCCAGAGGGAGGACCGCCTGATCCATGAAGACCCCGCGCACCCGCAGCGCTTTCACATCGTGACCACCACCGAGGATGAGCGCTACGCCATTCTCAACGTCTCCGACCGCGGCCTGGGCAAGGACGGCAACGCGCTCTATTACAAAGACCTCTCCAACCCGAATTCAAAGTTCGTACCGATTGTGAACGAAATTACGAACGACAGCTATGAACTGCTGGAGCACGCGGGCGGCGACTTTCTGGTGCGCACCAACGCAAAGGCCCCAAATTGGAAGGTCGCGGCGTTTTCCATCGCCACCGGGAAGTGGAGAGACGTTCTCCCGGAGAAGCCGGAATCCCTGCGCGGCGCGGGCGTGGCGGGCGGCAAGATCTTCGCGAGCTACCTCAAGGATGTGGCGACGCGAGTCTACCGCTATAACCTGGCGGGCAAGCTCGAAACCGGGATCAGCCTGCCTGGCCTCGGAAACGCGGAAGGCTTCGGGGGCAGCCACGACGACACGTCCGTCTTTTATACCTATTCCTCGTTCGACTATCCGCCCGCCGTCTTCCGCTACGAGATCGCCGCGAACCGGAGCGTGGTCTTCCGCGCTCCGGAGATTCCGGGCTTCGACTCCGCGCGGTATGAAACACGGCAGGTTTTCGTCACGAGCAAGGACGGCACAAAGGTGCCGATGTTCCTGGTCCACAAGCGCGGCCTGAAGCTCGACGGCAATAATCCTACGCTTATTTACGGCTACGGCGGCTTCAACATCTCAATCAACCCCTCGTTCAATTCGATGCGGCTCGCGCTGCTCGAGCAGGGCTTCGTGTACGCCTCGGTGAATATGCGTGGCGGCAGCGAATATGGGGAAAAGTGGCATCAGGGCGGGATGAAATTAAACAAGCAGAACGTCTTTGATGATTTCATCGCGGCCGCCGAATGGCTGGTGGCGCACAAGTACACCTCACCCGCCCGGCTCGCCTGCCAGGGCGGCTCGAACGGCGGGCTGCTGGTGGGCGCG
>CAZXBZ010000123.1:0-6136 GCA_964639135.1 uncultured Solibacteraceae bacterium
TGGACGAATACATCGGGATACGAACCGCGGCCGAGCGGTTGCGCCGGGAGTAGGCAAGGTTCACGGGCGCTTCGTACCCCGGTACCAGCCGTTTATAGCTGTTGGTGGTGGGCGCGATGATAGCCGAAAGCGCCCGCGCGTGCTTCAATAAGCCGCCGATATACCACATCGCCATCTCGCTCAGGCCGGCATAGCCGTCACCGGCGAATAGCGGTTTGCCCTCGTTCCAAAGGCTCAGATGGACGTGCATGCCGCTGCCGTTATCACCAAAAATCGGCTTGGGCATGAAGGTAACGGTCTTGCCCGCCTTGGCGGCCGTATTGCGGACAATGTACTTATAAAGCATCATGTTGTCCGCGCTCTTCAGAAGAGTGCTGAACTTCTGATCGATCTCGCACTGGCCGGCCGAGGCTACCTCGTGGTGATGGCACTCCACCACCAGGCCGCTGTCTTCCATAATCCGCACCATCTCCGCGCGGAGGTCGACATGATGGTCGGTGGGCGCGCACGGGAAGTAGCCTTCCTTGTAGCGGGGCCGATAGCCGAGGTTGTCAAATTCGCGCGATGAATTCCAGCGGCCTTCGTCGGCGTCGATGAAATAGAAGCCGTGCTGATACGTTTGGTCAAAGCGGATGTTGTCAAAGATAAAAAATTCGGATTCCGCGCCGAGAAACGCGGTGTCGGCGAAGCCGGTGCTCTTAAGGTAGAGTTCCGCCTTGCGCGCGATCCAGCGCGGGTCTCGTTCGTAGTGCTGCCGCGTGATGGGGTCCACCACGTCGCCGATCATGACGAGGGTCGGCTTCTCGGAGAACGGATCCATGAACGCCGAAGTCGGGTCCGGCACTAACAGCATGTCGCTCTCGTTGATGGCGGACCAGCCCCGGATACTAGACCCGTCGATGCCGGCGCCGTCTTCGAACTTATCCTCGTCGAGTTGGCTGATGGGGTAGGATATGTGATGCCAGAGTCCGGGGATGTCGGCAAAACGAAGATCGTATTGCAGAGCGCCCTTCTCCTTGGCAAAGGCCAGTATCTCTTTAGGGGTCATGGTTCCTCCGGAAAGATTTGCGGTTAAATCGGGGAATTCCGCGATCTGGTAAAACCCACGGTAGCCGAAAAACCAGGGGCGGTCAAACGCGGCTTTTTAAGATGTAAGCGATTGTGATCGAATGAGTTAGCTATACATATCGATTGCTTTTATAGCCCATTCACAGTTTCTATGGAGCACGACATGGACGACCGCCAGCTCAGGCTGCTTTTTACCGCGAAGGAACAGCGGTATTCCGTGAGCGACCTGACGCGCCGGATCGCGGATCTGCTCGCCGCCGAATTCACTGGCATCTGGGTGGATGGCGAGGTCTCCGGCATGAAGGTCTCCCGGCAAGGCCATCTTTACTTCAGCCTCCGCGACCGGGAAGCGATTCTACCGTGTGTTTGCTTCCGGGGCGCCGCGAGACTGTTGCGATTCCGTCCGGAAGAAGGCCTGGCGATCTCCGCGCGCGGCCGGATCGATGTCTACGAGGCACGCGGCCAATACCAGTTCATCGTGGAAGCGATTGAGCTGAGGGGGCAAGGCGCGCTCCAGGCGGCATTCGAAAAACTGAAAGCCCAGCTTGCGGCCGAAGGCTTGTTTTCCAGCGAACGCAAGCGCAAGCTGCCGGCCTTTCCCCGCCGCATCGGAATCATTACTTCCCCGACGGGCGCCGCCATCCGGGATATCCTGCAGATCCTTGCGCGCCGCTGCCCGGGCCTCTCCATCCGAATTTATCCAGCGCTCGTGCAGGGTGCGGAAGCGCCGGGAGAGATCGCCGCGGGCCTGAAATGGTTTTCGGAAAACCCCTGGGCGGAGGTAGTGATCGTGGGCCGCGGCGGAGGTTCTCTTGAGGATCTCTGGGCTTTCAACACGGAGGTGGTGGCACGCGCGATCGCGGCTTCGAACATGCCGGTAGTCTCCGCCGTGGGGCACGAAACAGATGTGACTATCGCCGATTTCGTCGCCGACCTGCGCGCTCCAACCCCCTCCGCGGCCGCGGAGCTTGTAGTCCCTAACCGCGACGATCTGCTGGCCAGCCTGAGCTCGCTGTCGCACCGCCTGAGGAACAGCCTGGATTTTGCGCTTCTGCGGAAGCGCAGACAGCTTGAGCTGGCCCTGACGGAGCGGGCGGGCGTCTTGCTGCACCGGCGTCTGGCGTCCGCGGCGCAACGTCTCGACGATCTCGATTTCCAGTTGCGCGATTCGAACCGGGACCGGTTTTCTCGCGCGGAGAAAACAATGGATGCGCTCCGGGCACGGCTGTCGAGTCTCGATCTGCGCACGAAATTGGCGCGATACGGCGCGCGGCTCGACGCGAAGAGCCGCGCCCTGACTGACATCACCGTGCGGTCTCCCGGGACTGTCCGGCACCGGCTGGATCTCTTGAACTCCCGCCTTGAATCACTCAATCCGACGAGTATCCTTGCACGCGGATACGCGCTGGTCTACGCGGCGGATGGCGGCTTAGTGCGCGATGCCAGGCCGCTGGACAAAGGAGATTCCGTCTCCATACGCTTCGCGCGGGGCGGCGTCGATGCCGTGGTCTCCCGCGTCATTCCCGGAGATCATTAGCCGCCGCGCTTTCCGCGAGGCCGGCCGCGGCGGTTTGCGTGCGAGCCGCGCGGCGTTACGGCCGCGCGCCCGGGCAGCGCGGCGATTATTTCTTAAGCGCAAAGGCCACGTAGCTGCCGCCGGACGGGTTACCCCACTTGCCACCGCCCGCGGCAATCACGACGTATTGCTTGCCGTCCACCATGTAGACAGCCGGAGTCGCATTACCGGCGGCTGGCAGCGTGGATTCCCAGAGCAAGTCCCCCGTGAGTTTGTCGAACGCGCGGATCTTCTTGTCGTAGTTCGTGGCCGCGATGAAGAGCAGCCCGCCCTTTGTCACCACGGGGCCGCCATAGTTCTCGCTTCCCGTATTCTTGAGGCCTTTTTCCGCCAGCGCAGGGATTTCTCCGAGCGGAATCTTCCAGGCATATTCGCCGGTGTTGAGATTGACGGCGTTCAGGGTGCCCCAGGGAGGGGCGATCGCCGGGTAGCCGTCCGCGTCCTCAAAACGCTGGTAGCCATCGAGCGTGTACTTTTGGAAAAACGGGGACGCCGCGTCCGAGCTGCTCGGCAGCGTCATATTCTCCCCCGTCATGACATAGCGGACGATGGCGGCGATTCGCATATCCCCAAGCGCCGCGAACGCCGGCATTCTTCCCAGACCGCCATGGATCACCCTCTCGACGGCGGCTTTGTCCGAGCGCGCTCCAAGCCCCCGCAAGTCCGGGAACTCGGGTGGCACGCCGCTCAAGTCTTCCTTGTGGCAGCTCGCGCAGTTTTGCGCATAGAGGCTCTGGCCGGTTTGTGACTTCCCCGACGCCTTGCGCTCCACGAGCTTGGCAATCCAGGCCATTTCGTTCGCGTTCACGTAATAGAGGCCGGTCTCCGGATCAAAGGCCTGGCCGCCCCATTCCGCTCCCCCATCGAAGCCCGGCAGGAGAATGGTGCCCCGCAGGCTGGCGGGGGTAAACTGCGGACCGTTGCGATAACTCCTGAAGCGGGCAAGAAGCTCCGCGTGAATTTCCGGCGACCGGTTCGAAACCATGTCTTCGGTGAACTGCTGCCGCGCGAAAGGCTCCGGCTTCAACGGCAGCACCTGCCGTTTGGCCAGGATTTCGCCGGGGATATAGGAGGGCGGCACGTCCACTTCCTGGAAGGGAAACAGGCTCTCGCCGGTCTCGCGGTCGAATACCCAAACAAAACCGGATTTCGTCGCCTGCGCCACCGCCGGAATTTTCTTGCCATCGCGCTCCACCGTGACAAGCGCTGGCGGGGAGGGCAGATCGCGATCCCAGGTATCGTGCCGGACGAACTGGAAGTGCCACTTGCGTTTGCCGGTGTTCGCATCGAGCGCCAGCAGGGTGTTCGCGAAAAGGTTATCCCCTGCCCGGTTCGCTCCGTAGAAATCGTAAGCGGCGGAGCCCGTCGGGGCGAACACGATGCCCCTCTCGGCGTCGAGGGTAAGTCCGGCCCAGGCGTTCGCGCCGCCCAGGAGCTTCCAGGCATCAGGCGGCCACGTGTCGTAGCCATACTCTCCGGGGTGGGGAATGGTGTGGAACTGCCAGCGCAACTGGCCCGTGCGCACATCGTAAGCGCGAATATCGCCCGGCGCGGCCGGCAGCGCTTCCCCCACGATGCTGCCCAGAATCAGAAGATCCTTGTAGATCACGCCGGGGGTCGAGACCGACACGCTGACGGTATCCACGTCGCGCCCCAGCCCCTCGCGCAGGTCGATCCGGCCGTTCGCGCCAAAGCTTTCCACCGGCTTGCCGGTATCCGCGTCGAGCGCATGTAGCCATTGCTCCACCGCGACGTAGAGGCGCTTATCGCCGCCGCTTTCCCAATACTGCAGGCCGCGGCTCCGCCGCTTTCCCCTCACTTGGCGGCCTTCATAAGGATTGAAGCTCCAAATCTCCTTGCCGGTGGCCGCGTCAAGCGCGAACACCCGCATTTTCGGGGAGAGGCCGTAAAGCACTCCGCCGATGACAAGCGGATTGCACTGCATTTCCGAATCTTTGTAGGCGTCGCCGGTGTCGTAGGTCCACGCCACCTCCAGATTCTTCACGTTGTCGCGGTTGATCTGGCCGAGCGCGGAATAGCGGGAGTTCGTCTCATTGCCGCCGTAAAGCCGCCAATCGGCATTCCTTGGCCCGGAGGAACAGCCGGAAAAGACGAGGAGCACCGTCAGCGCCCCCGCGAGAAGAAATGAAGTTTTGTGCATCGAAAAGGAGCCTCGGGAAAACGACTCCCATTCTATGCGAAATGGCCGCGCCCGCCCGCGATTTTTCGCCCGCTACGCGGAGGCCCGCAGTTGATCCACCGTTGTGTAGAACTCCGGGAAAGAAACACTCGCGCATTCCGCGCCGGCGATGGACGATTCGCCCGTCGCCGCGAGCGCCGCCACCGCGAACGACATCGCGATACGGTGGTCTCCGTGAGATTCGAAAACTCCGGGGCGGAACGAGGAGGCCGGCTTCACGGCAAAACCATCGGGGAATTCCTCCACCTCCGCGCCCAGCACTCCGAGGTTCTGGGCCACCGTCGCGATCCGGTCGGTTTCCTTCACGCGAAGTTCCCCCGCATTCCGAACAACAAGGCCGTCGCGGCTGGCCGCACCAAGCACGGCGAGAATCGGGATTTCGTCGATCAGAAGCGCGGGCAAATCTCCGTCGATGACGCCGCCCCGCAGCGGGCTATAGCGGACCTGGAGGTCGCCCATCATCTCGCCGTTCACTTGAGAAAGATTCACGATGCGGATATTGGCGCCCATCGAGATCAGAAAATCGAGAAGCGCGGTCCGGCTCGGGTTGAGACCGACGCCCTGAATGCGCAGGCTGCTTTCCGGGATGAGCAGAGTGGCGGCCAGGAAGAACGCCGCCGAGGAGAGATCGCTCGGAACCATCAAATCCAGCGCCTTGAGAGTGTTTCCGCCGCGAACGGTTACCCGCGTCCCCTTCACGTCGATATCGGCTCCAAACGCCCGCAGCGCCAGTTCGGTGTGGTCGCGCGTGCGAATGCGCTCTTCCACCGCGGTCTCGCCTTGCGCGAACAGACCGGCCAGCAGAACGCAGGATTTCACCTGAGCGCTGGCTACGGGAGTTGCATACTCGATGCCCTTCAGGTTTCGGCCAGAGATGCGGAGCGGAGGATACTTACCGTCCCGTCCCTCAATGGCCGCGCCCATCAACCGCAGAGGGTTCATAATGCGCTCCATGGGCCGCTGGTTCAACGATTCGTCGCCGAAAATCTCTGAATCAAAGCTTTGTCCGGCGAGGATGCCCGAAAGCAGGCGCATCGTTGTGCCTGAATTGCCGGCGTCAATCGCGGAAGCCGGCGCTTTGAGGCCCCGCGAACCCGCGCCCTCGACCGTCACGGTCGCGCCGTCCACGTTCACCGAGGCTCCCAGCGATTGCATGGCCTTGAGCGTTGTATAACAATCCTCGCCGCTCGAGTAGTTGCGAATCGTGGAGCTTCCCTCGGCCAGCGCCGTGAGCATGCCATAGCGGTGAGAGATGGATTTGTCGCCAGGGAGACGGAGGGCCGCGTTGAACG
>CAZXBZ010000123.1:6146-6815 GCA_964639135.1 uncultured Solibacteraceae bacterium
TCATGAGGCGTTCCCCCATTTTAGCGGGTTGGGCGAAGCCGCTTCGCCAGCCGCGGGAGAGCGCGTCAATTCAAACGGGGCGCGCGCCTGCTGGCGTCCGCGCCCCGAACAGAGATGTGCTTTGCCGGTCAGAGGCTCATATAAACCGGCGAATGAATTTGAGTGTTGAGCGGTTTCTGGAGCCGGTACTCCTGGAAGCGGTAGCCCACGCCGAACACGGTTTCAATATACGTATCGCCGAATGGCGCGAGTTTCTTGCGGAGACGCCGAATGTGTACGTCAAGGGTGCGGGTTCGTACGTCGCGGCCGTAGCCCCACACGCGGAATAGAAGAATATCGCGTGGGACGATCTCGCCGCGGTTTTGAACCATTAACACCAACAGATTGAATTCTTTGCGAGTGAACGGAACCTCGATGCCATCGAGAAAAACTTCCGCCCGGTTGTAATCGATTGTGAGGTGCTTATCTTGATAAGGCGCCAAATACGTTGAAGTCAAATACCCAGCCAACATTTTCCTGGTCTCATCTTTATTGTTTATTTTTCGCAAAAAGTACCAAAGGGTCTAGTACTTTTGTAGACTCAGTTTACGAATTTGCGCGATCTCATTCAAGCGTTCTGACACATTTACATTTATTTAGTGGAATCGTGTAATTCTTAGGCGAATACAA
>CAZXBZ010000123.1:6825-9178 GCA_964639135.1 uncultured Solibacteraceae bacterium
TAAGATTTACAACTCGCTCTCGCCACCCCTCGAAGACTGCGAAGTCCTTCTAAGGAATTTTTGCCTAAGGAATTTGGGACGTGCGGGCAGCCGCTCCGATTTGATACCAATTGTTCCAGTTGATATAACCGTGTGGCGGCGGAGCGGGCGTGAGAAGATGGCGAAATCCGGAGCCACCGGAAGCGGAGACGCTGGAAAGGGATACAGGCATGATTCGTCGCAGAGAATGGTTGCTTTCCTCGGTGGCGTGTAGCGCGCTCCCCGTTGCCGCGGCGGCGCAATCCGGCGCGGCGCGAGACATTGTGATCTCGAGCGCGAACGGCACGGCCGCTTGCGCGCGCGCCTTCGAAGTCATCAAAGCGGGTGGGGACACCCTGGACGCGGTGATTGCCGGCGTGAACCTCGTGGAGGAAGATCCGAACGACAGTTCCGTCGGTTACGGCGGACTTCCGAATGAAGATGGCGTGGTGGAACTGGATGCCTCTTTGATGCATGGTCCTACGCGCCGAGCCGGTTCGGTGGCCGCGCTGCAAAATATCAAGTACCCATCCCGGGTGGCGAAACTGGTGATGGAACAGACGGACCACATCATGCTGGCCGGCGAGGGCGCTCTTCGCTTCGCGCGAGCGCACGGATTCCAGGAAGAGGAGCTCTTGACGGAAAAATCGCGCCTCGCCTGGATGGTGTGGAAGCAATCGCTCCCGGATGGACGCGGTCACAATAACTGGCGTCCGGGTCTCGATTCTCCCGATTGGAAGCCGGAGCAAATCGGCGAACTCCGGCTGCGCTTTCCGCACGCCGACGTGGCGACGCTGGCTTGGGCGCGAGAGATGGCGATCCACCCTCCGACGGGCACAATCAATTGTCTGGCGCTGAACGCGAAGGGGGAAATGTCGGGCGTCACCACGACAAGCGGCCTCGCGTGGAAAATTCCTGGACGGGTCGGTGACTCTCCGATCATCGGCGCTGGAGTTTACGTGGATCAGGACGTGGGCGCGGCGGGCTCCACGGGGCGCGGCGAGGAAAACATCCGGATCTGCGGCGCGCACGCCGTCGTTGAGAATATGCGCCAGGGGATGCAGCCGAAGGATGCCGTACTCGAAGCGCTCAAGCGCATCAGCCGGAACTTCAACCACGATAAGAACAAACTGCGGATGTTCGATATCAACTTCTACGCGCTGCGAAAGGACGGCGCCCGCGCGGGCGGCAGCCTGTGGAACGGACGGCGACAGGCCAGCGATGGCAGTTTTATTTCCACCAAATTCGCGGTGAACGACGGCGGAGAAAGCCGCCTGGAAGACTGCGTGTATCTCTACGAACGCACCTGAAGGAACGATCTCCGGCGGTTCCAGGAAAGGGCGCAATCCCCCCGCGGGACGCGCCCTCCGCCCCGCCCGCGAATCTCCGCGCTTTTCTTTGACCGCCAAAGGAGTGCTGCGCTACAATCGGACTGCGGGGTGGAGCAGTCAGGTAGCTCGTTGGGCTCATAACCCAAAGGTCGAAGGTTCAAATCCTTCCCCCGCAACCAACCTCCTCCGGCTCTCCGCCAACAATGGGGGGACGCCCCCGATCCCAGACCAGTTAACCACATAGCAATTTGACGCGCATTGTGTAGTTTTCGAAGTTGCGGCAGACCGGTCTGCAGTGCCGCCCACTCCGATGGGTGGGCCGGCCGCTGCTCCATCACTAGCCGGACGGCGCGCTCACGCACCTCCGGCGAAAACCGGCTTGGACGTCCCATAGACCCCATCCTCCCAAGAAATGAGGTCTCCGGGAATCCCGGTACGGTTCACGTTGCCTCGGGTCTCCTCCAGAGTGGCGCTACTCAAGTTTCAGCAGCGCCTGATAGGAATCTACCCACAGCCCCCCGTCGACTGGCGTTACGGAGCCGAAGGACCAGTTTGGCTCCGGAGTCTGGCGCGAATACGACCAAAGAATCTGGCGGGAGTCGAGGTCGAGCGCGTGAAGAGTTCCGCTGGGCGCAGGCGCCGGTTTGATGCCGGGGCTGCCCTGGAAATAGAGGACATTGCCGGCAATCGCCATTGCCGGCGACGTTTCGCGGTATTGTCCAGCAATCTCCCAGGCCGTCGCGCCAGAGTCCATGCGGAAGGCAATGAGGAATCCGGAGGTCATGCCGATCAGCATGGAGCCCGTGCCCAGCAAGCCGTGGACCTCGACGGAACGTACCCGGCCTTCCACCGGCCGGCGGATCTCAACGGGCGGCCAGCGGTCGCGTCCGGTGGCGCGCTGCACGGCATACAGACGGCCAGCGCCCGCCGCAAAAATCGTGTCCGCCGTGACGACAGGCTGACTTAGACAGACGCCTTGGTGCTCGTAGGGGGCCGCGGCCCGA
>CAZXBZ010000124.1:0-9174 GCA_964639135.1 uncultured Solibacteraceae bacterium
TGTCCGATCCGCACGTGCATAGTACGGTTCACCGCTATCCCTTCCACCATGCCGGCATTCGTTCGCGGCATGCGCCCCGGCGTCACATGTCACCGCGTGGCTGGCGTCGCGTTACTCTGTAAACGTCGCGCTACTCTGTAAAGGAATTCACGGCTCCGCCGATTATGCAATCCTCAATGAACCGTTTTTCCCGTTTTGCCTGGTTCTTTGTCGCCTACCTCGCCGCGGTGATTCTCTTCGGCGCCTGGGTTCGAATCGCCGGGGCGGGCGCCGGATGCGGCAATCACTGGCCCACCTGCAACGGCGACGTGATCCCGCAATCGCCCCAAATCACCACCATCATCGAGTTCACGCACCGCGTCACCAGCGGACTTTGCGGCCCGCTGGCGCTGGTGCTTGTTGTATGGGCGCGCCGCGTGAGCCGGCCGGTGCTTTACGCCGCGCTGGCCACGCTGTTTTTTATCCTCGTGGAGAGTTTTATCGGCGCGGTTCTGGTGAAATACGAACTCGTTGCCGGAGACGCCTCCGTGTCGCGGGCGATCGTCATCAGCCTGCACCTTGTAAACACGATGTTTCTTCTCTCCGCCGCTTCCACCGCGGCCTGGTGGTCGAAAGGCTTCGCGCGGCCGTCAAGCCGTTTTCAGGTTTCGCGCGCGCTGCTCGCGGGTGTGCTCATCGTGCTGCTTGCCACCAGCGTCACGGGCGCCGTCACGGCGCTTGGCGATACCCTTTTTCCCAAGCATCCGGCTCTTGACGGGGGCCTCCTCGCGAGCGTTCGGACGGATGTTTCCATGGGCCAGCACTTTCTGGTCAGACTGCGGATTCTCCATCCGCTCGTCGCCGTCGTGGCGGCCATGGTGGTGATTGCGGCGAGCCTCGGGCTGCACCGGCGGCTTCGCGGGGAATCCCCTGGCGATCGCCGCGCGGAGATCCTGCTCAAATCCTGGCGGCACACCGTGCTTTTCCAATTGCTCCTTGGCGTGGTGAACATCATGCTGGCCGCGCCCGGATGGATGCAGATCCTCCACCTGCTTACGGCGCAGGTTCTCTGGCTATTGGTGTGGCTTGGCGTCCTGGAGCTCTGGCCCGCCGCGTCCGAAACAATTGCCGGGGAGGCCACCGCCGACGCCGCCGTCCAGACGGCGATCTGAGCGTCCCCCGTTGGGCGGCCGGCGCGTGCCTTGACGCTATTCCGGAGCCGTGATCGTAAACTCGATTTGATGTTCGTTCGGACGGACACCGGAGCGGCCCTTGAACCGCAGGGGAACCGTGAGAGTGGCCACCGCATGGTCCAGGGTGGTCTCACGAGCGTTCCGGTAAGGATTGTATGGGTAGATGGGCCAGGTGAAGCGGGCGCCAGGGTCCACTTTCATTTTCCAGCCGTGATGCTGGATCTCCCCTCCCAGGGTGAATGCGTCCAGATAGAGCGGTTCCTCACCCAGGACGAACCGCCGGCCCGAGCCCGTGATGAGTTCCTCGCCCGCATGAAGACGGAGGGGCAGGGCGAGCCTCGCCTCGTCCGGTGTGTCGAACTTGCCCGTGATCTTAAAGACGAGCTTGACCTCGGCGTCGCTGGGCTCGGCGATTTCGAGATCGCTGAAAAACGTTTCGTACGCGAGGGAAAGCCGGTCACCCGCTGGGGCCATTTGCAGACGGCTGCTGATCGGCATGTGCAGTTCCACGCCGGATTTCTTGTCGACAAAGGTGGCTAATTCGGGCTGGCGCTTGGAATTTGCGCCGTCGATAATCAGCCCGAGCCGTTTGTGGAAGACGCTGATACTTCCCTGGCGGTCGAGATAAAAGCGGTTGAGCGGAGCTTGCGTGTCGATGATGCCGGAGAGAGCAATCATCCACGGTCCGGCCTTACGCATGCCGGCGGTGATGTGAAGCTGGTGGAAGCCCTTCTCTTCGTCCTGGGGAATGGGCGCCAGCGGCCCATCGTGATAGTAGAGCGCATTTTGCGCGATCCATCCCCAGTTGCCCGGCCGCGCGTCCGTGGTGAGGGTATCCGCTTGCATCTCGGCCAGACGGCGTCCATCGGGGAAGCGGGAAAGGCCAAAGGCGCCGAGAGAGCCCTCGTGGCCGTAACGGTTGCGATCGTCCATGACGGCGGCGTTCGAACCGTCAAAGAAGGTGAACCACTTGTGCAGGTCGGTGGCCTTGCGCAAGGCTTTCAGCGCGTCGGGGTCGCCAGAGTACTCACTGTAGAAAGAAACCGCCGCCAGCGTGAGGTGGTTGTAGCCGAGAGTGGGGCCGTTCCGGCTGTGTTCGCCCCAGTAGCCGTCCTCGGCCTGTTCCGTGGTGACGAGACGCCTGTAGATGTGCCGGGCCAGTTCTTCTTTTTCCGGTAAGTGAAACACCTTGCCGGCGAGCAGAAGATTCATCGCGTAGACCGCGTAGTGGTTGGTGGAAGTGCCGATGTAGGGGGTGGCGTACCAAGGGAAGTCTTTTCGGGGACGTGCCCAGTCGTCCACGGTCTGGACGTGCCGCAGAATCTCCCGGCGCCAGCGTTCCTGGCGCTCCGCTCCGAGTTTATCCTCGAGCAAACGGTAGGCTTCCATCCACATGTAGATGTCCCAATCGCTATCGAGCAGGGTTTCGGAATAGCGATCCTCGCTGGCGGCCGCCAGCATGTCGCCCACGGCGATCGCCTGCGCGAGCATTTTTGGGTCGCCGAAGTGAGGGTTCGCGGCGTGCTTCTTGGCGTATAGGACGGCTGGCGAAATCACGGCGTAGGCAAAGTGAGACCCGCCGCCGGCCTGATCGATCGCGCGCAGATTGGCTCCATGCGTATCAAGCAGCGTTCCCACATAGGCGGCACTCTTTGCCATCCGTTCAAAGTAGGTCCCCGGCAGCGGAGCGGCGTTTGATGACGGGAGCGCCAGGAAGCACGCGAGGAGCCCGGCGGTGAATGAAATCCATTTCGAGTGACAAGTAATAATCCGCACGCGGGCGATCCTCTTTTCGATGTGGCTGTCGTTGGACGTCGCGGACGGCGGGCGAAGCCGGAGCCAGAGCGGCGGGCGCCGGATGCTTCCGAGCCACGGGCCGCGCGCCATGCGAATCCGTCCTGTCGATTCTCTCACGTCTCTCACGAGAGAGTGCGGCGCGGCGCTCCACCTCCGCCGGACGTCGTGTGCCCACCGCCAAACCCAGGATTCCGCCACGCACGCTGGCCGCGAACGGCCAAAGAATGACAGAATGGGCGCTTGGAGGATTCATTTTAATGGCTGATTCGAGTGCGTCTGGAACGGTGATTTTGATTGCCAGTGGAGATTTGCGCCTGAGCGCGAACCGTGTCTGCTGGCCCGCCCAGGAGGCGGCGGAGGCGGCTGTGATGGCCGCCATCCGCGGATTGGGCAGGGAGGTAAAGCGCGGGCATCCGGTGGACCCGGTGAAGGGGCATGGCTTCATCGATAGCCAGAAGGCCGGCATGGAGATTTTCCGTCAGATTCCACCGGATGCGCCGCTTGTGGTTTGCGAAGCCGTCTGGCAGTACAGCCACCACGTGCTCTCCGGGCTCTATACCCATCGCGGCCCGATTCTGACCGTTGCCAATTGGAGCGGCCAGTGGCCCGGACTCGTGGGCATGCTCAATCTCAACGGCTGCCTCACCAAGGCCGGAGTGGAATACTCCACGCTTTGGAGCAACGATTTTACCGATGAAGTCTTCCTTGCCGGCCTGCGCGATTGGCTTGGCGGCAAGCCCGTACGGCACGATCTCTCGCATGCGCGCCCGCTTGGCGGCCTGCAACTTCCAGGCGATGATGCGGCGATTGGCCGCGGGATCGCCTCCGCGATAAAAACCAAGAAGGCCATCATGGGCGTTTTCGATGAGGGTTGCATGGGCATGTACAACGCCATCATCCCCGACGAGTTGCTGCATCCCACCGGCGTCTTCAAGGAGCGGCTCAGCCAGAGCGCCCTCTACGCGGCCATGCGCCGCGTGAAGGACGAGGAAGCGCGCGGGGTCCGCAAGTGGTTCGACGAGCGCGGCGTCACATTCAACACCGGAACGGACGAGGAGACCGAACTTACCGACGCGCAGATTCTGTGGCAGTGCAAGATGTACATCGCCGCCGTGCGCATCGCGGCGGAGTTCGGATGCGCGACGATCGGCATCCAGTATCAGCAGGGCCTCAAGGATATCTGCCCCGCGTCGGATCTGGTGGAGGGCACGCTGAACAACGTCGAACGCCCACCCGTGACGTGCGAGAGCACTGGCCGGGTTCTCTATGAGGGCGAGGCGCTCCCGCACTTCAACGAAGTGGATGAATGCGCCGGTCTCGACGCTCTCGTCACTTACCGCGTCTGGCGCGAGCTCGGTTACTCTCCGGAGAATACGCTCCACGATATACGCTGGGGCGAGGAGTACCCCGTCAACGGCAAGAACGAGTTTGTGTGGGTCTTCGAGATTTCCGGCGCGGTTCCTCCCGCCCACCTCACGGGCGGATGGGCTGGCGTCACCAGCGAACGGCAGCCGCCCATGTATTTCCCACTAGGCGGGGGCACCATCAAGGGCGTCTCGAAGCCTGGCGAAATCGTCTGGAGCCGCGTCTACGTGGAAGACGGCGTGCTGAACGCGGATATCGGCCTCGCGAAAGCCGTGGAGTTGCCCGCGGAAGAAACCGAGCGCCGCTGGCAAGCCACCACGCCGCAGTGGCCCATCATGCACGCGGTCACCTACGGCGTCTCCAGGGATCAGTTGATGGCCAAGCATAAGAGCAACCACATTCAGGTGGCCTACGCACCCGATCTGGCGGGCGCCAGGCGCGCCCTGGCGGCCAAGGCCGCGGCATTCGCGGAACTGGGTTTGCGCGTCTTCGTGTGCGGCGCGGAAACGGGGCTCTGAGCACCGGAACGAGCGGCGAACGGGAAGCGGACTTCATCGCGGAAGCCGCTTTCCGCTCGCGGTACAATCGAAAGGTCTGGGGGGCGACGCTCGCCGTCATTACCGCCAAGGACGGAGTTCGCCAGTGGGGCGGACGCCGTAGCGTGGGGCTGTTTCTCGCATGGAAGAACTCAAGAAGAAATTACAAGCCGAGATCGCCGCTCTCGATCACGAATTGCGGAGTGAACTCCCCAAGGAGATCGCCAAAGCGCGCGCGCACGGCGATTTGAGCGAAAATGCTGAATATCACGCGGCAAAGGAGCGGCAGTCGTTCGTGGACGCCCGCCTCTCTCAGCTCAAGAAGCGCTTGGGCGAATTGTCGATGATCGATATTTCCAAGATCCCCCACGACCGGGTGGGCTTGGGTTCGACGGTTGTTGTGCTCGACCTCCATAAGAACGCGGAAGTCCGGTATCGTTTGACGACATCGGAGGAAGCGGATGTGAGCAACGGGTCGATCTCGACAAGTTCTCCCATTGGCAAGAGCCTTCTCAATAAGGAAGTCGGCGATATCGTCCGGATTCAGAGTCCAGGCGGGGTTAAGGAAGTAGAGATTCTTTCCCTGAAGACCATCCACGACAGCTAAACGCGAAGGCGCCGTTATCATGACTTACACAAGCGCAATTGGACGGACTTGCAATTGGTTGCTGGTGCGCATCGTCCGCGCGTTGTCTCTTTCCCGCGTCCATCCCAACGTTCTTACGTTCATCGGATTGATCATCAACGGCGCCGGCGCATGGCTGCTGGCCACGGGCCGCTTCTGGCAGGCCGGGCTTGTCATTATCGGCGCGGGAATCTTCGATATGGTGGATGGCCGCGTCGCCCGCCAGACCAACCAGGTGACAAAGTTCGGCGGCTTTTTCGATTCGGTGATCGACCGCTATAGCGACCTGGTCCTGCTGATCGGCCTGCTGATCTATTACGGCAACGCGAACCGTAATGTCTATGTGGTGCTGACCGCCGTCGTGATGATGTCGAGCATCATGATCAGCTACACCAGGGCGCGCAGCGAGAACTTTCTGCCGCAATGCAAGGTGGGCTTCCTCGAACGGCCGGAGCGAATCGTCCTTCTCATCCTCGGTTCCTTGTTCAACAGGATGGCGCCCGTGCTGTGGGTGATCGCCGTGCTCGGCACCTTCACCGTCGTGGGCCGCATCATGTACACTTGGCGTGAACTGAAGCCGGCCGATGACGAATCGATGGCCATGCAGGCGCGGCGCGCCGAAGGGCAGCGCGGCGACATTGCGAGCGGCGTCGTGGCGCACTCGAAATAGCGCCGCTCCCGCGGCCGCTATTTGCGGATCAACTTGGACAGTTTCGAGCCCGGCCGGATGATGGTCTGCTCGCGCTCGGGCCCCGTCGCCACGCAGCCGATTTCCACGCCGGTAGCTTTCTCCAGGAACTCCACATACGCGCGCGCGCCCGCCGGAAGCTCCTCATAGCGCGTGATGCCCGCCGTCGTGCCTTCCCAGCCGGGAAATACCTCGTAGACCGGTTCGAGCGCCTCGACGTCGCGGATGCGCCCCGGCAGCCATTCGAGTTCCTCGCCGCGCAGCTTGTATTTCATGCAGACCGGGATCCGCTTCAGGCCATCGAGCACGTCCAGCTTCGTGAGCACCAGCGAATCAAAGCCGTTGATCGCGGCGGTGTATTTGAGGATTGGCACGTCGAACCAGCCGCAGCGCCGGGGCCTGCCCGTCACCGCGCCGAATTCCTTCCCGGCGGTGCGAATGGCGTCGGCCTCCTCGCCGTGCATTTCGGTCGGGAAGGGGCCGCCGCCCACGCGCGTAATATAGGCTTTGGAAACGCCGATGATGCCTTTGATGGCCGTGGGCGGGACGCCTGCTCCGGTACACGCGCCGCCAGCCGAGGCGTTCGAACTGGTGACGAAAGGGTAGGTGCCGTGATCCACGTCGAGCAGCGTGCCCTGCGCGCCCTCGAACATCACCGTCTTTCCTTCATGGAGATAGCGATTGAGCAACCGTGACGTATCGGTCACCATGGGCCGGATCATTTCGGCCAGTTCTTCATACTGCGCGCAGATGGCTCCGGCATCGATGCGGTCACCGAGCTTGAACGCCTCGAGCACCGTTTGCTTGTCGCTGGCGATTTCCTTGAAGGCTTCCCGGAAAAAGTTGCGGTCGAGCAGGTCGGTGACGCGCAGCCCGCGCCGGGCTACCTTGTCTTCATAGGCTGGGCCGATGCCGCGCGCCGTCGTTCCGATGGCCACGCGGTCTCGCCGGGCTTCACTCAGCTTTTCCACCAGCGGGTGGTATGGAAAAATCACGTGTGCGCGGTCGCTGATGGCAAGCTGCTTTTCCACTTCCACCCCGCTGGCGCGCAGACTGGCGATCTCCGCCATCAACGCTCCAGGGTCGACCACCAGGCCGTTGCCGATCACGGCGATCTTGCCGGGCCGCAATACACCGGCCGGGATCAGCTTCAGGATGAATTTCCGCGGACCCACGTACACCGTGTGGCCTGCGTTGTGTCCGCCCTGATAGCGAACGATCACGTCGAAGTTCTCCGAAAAGAGATCGACAATCTTGCCCTTGCCTTCATCGCCCCACTGGGCACCCAGTACAATAATGTTGCTCATCGATAGAAGCCCAAAACTTCTCATTGTATCGCGAACCGTATGGTACGCTGACGGTTTATGCAGTTGGCCGATATTTTTCTGGGGATGGGGGAAGACTCCTTTCCCGAGCTTCTCCGGCAGATCTCCCTGGGACGGCTCAAAACCTACCAGCTTTTTGAAGCCGTGAAGGTAAGAATGCACCTCACGAAGCTGAACGCCGAGGTTTTGCGGAAGGCCGCGCCACGCCTCTGGACCCGGATCGCGGAGCATGACGAGGCGTTAGCCGCGGAGCTTGCCCAGGCGATTCTGGTCTCAAAACTCGATGTCGTCATCGAAGTGCTCGATTTTCTCGGTATTCCGCACAACGAGGGGTTTTTCGAGAAGGATATCGACCTCGCGGCGCTGCTGCCCGAAGGCTGGCGGGAGCGAGCCTACCAGGAGTTCAAGGGCCGGTACTCCTCCGCCCTGCTTACTTTCTATCTCAACCACCTGGCGAAGGAAGCCACGGACGGAGCCGCATCGTTGTTTCTTCCCGCGGAGTCCGTTTCCACCGATTAGCCGTTTGATCCGCTCCGCTAAGCGCGGACGCGCGGCCGTGATTCGGTGAGTTCCGCCGGCGATTCGCCCGGCACGAGGTTGAGAATCGTTACCTCGGGCCGGCAATCGAAGCGGATACCACCGTACACGCCGCCAACCCCCCTGGTGATGTAGATGCGGCGTCCCTGCCATGTGTGAAGGCCCTCGTAGAACTGGCGATCAAGTATCGGCAGAACGGGCGGCCCCATGAACGGAATCTTCACCTGCCCTCCGTGCGTGTGCCCGCAGAGCAGCAGTTCCCAGGAATAGTACTGCAAAATCGCCTTCGTATCCGGATTGTGCGAAAGCACGATGCGCATCTGTTCGGATTGCTTCGGCAGGCCGTCAAACGCCGCGTGGGAATCGAACTCCCGCGTCCAGAAATCGGCAAGGCCTACCATGTGCAGTTTCAATCCCTTGACTTCGCATTCCTCCGCCTGGTTTTGCAGCACATGAATTCCCGCGCCGGAGAGCAGTTGCCGGATGTGCTCCGATGTCTTGAACCCCGAACGCAGTTCGGACCACCGGCCGCCATCGTGGTTCCCCACGCAGGCGAACGCGGGCGCGACGGCCGGGAAGGCGGCCAGCACATCGTGGTAGCGTTCGAGATCGCATTCCGTGTTCGTGGTGACGTAATCCCCGGTGAGGCAGATCAGATCCGGTTTCATGGAGAGCCCCATCCGGATGGCTGCCTGGATCCGCTCGAAGGGAATGGCGGGCGAAGCGTGCAGGTCGGAAAGGTGCAGCACGCGCAGGTTCCGCCCCGGCGGAAGCCAGCGGGTGGGCACCGTGCACTGCGTGAGATCGAACCAATTGGGCTCGACGCCGAATGCATAGGAACCCGTGGCGAATCCCACGCCCACGATGCTTCCTCCGGCGCGCAGGAATGTACGTCGAGAAACCTGCATTCTGTTTTTAGGATAGCGGCGCGAAGCACGCCCCTGCTTTAGGTGACGGCTCGGGGCCCGGGTTTGTTGCCGCCGCTCGCGGATCCAGTGAGAATTTTTGCCACCGCCGGCCACTTCTTTCTTAACCGAAATGTGTGGACGATTCCACTGGATTCTGCTCTTCGCCCTGGCAACGGGAGTTTGCACGGGCCAGGAGCCGGCAATGCCGCGAGCTTACAGTA
>CAZXBZ010000125.1:0-9159 GCA_964639135.1 uncultured Solibacteraceae bacterium
GGCCTGAAAGAGCACGCCCGACACGGCGAGCGCTCCGCCGGCGAGGAGGGCGAGGAGCAGGCGCGGCAAGCGCGCCTGAAACAGGATCTCGGCATCGGGGCTTTGCCCCGCGAACGCGGCTTTCAGATTGACGGGAACCGAGCCGATGAGTGGCGCTAAGGCAAGAACCAGTAGAAGGCATCCGAAACAGGATGCGACCGCGATCCCGAACGCCTTCGGCGTTGCGAGCTTCAAGGGCGGTTGTCGCGGCGGGCTGGGGTCAGCGCCCATAGACCATCCAGGGCGCGGTGCTCTCTCCGTGATGGATTGTCGCCCGTACTTCGAAGATTTCTTCGATTAGGCTTTCCGTGAACACCTCCATCGGGCTTCCATCCGCCGCGAGCCGGCCCTCATCCAGCACCAGCACGCGGTCCGCGAAACCGGCGGCGAGGTTCAAATCATGGGTAACCATAACGACGAGCAGGCCGGCATCGCGAAGGCCGCGAAGCACGTGGTGAATTTCCACCTGATGCCGCAGGTCGAGCCACGTTGTTGGTTCATCGAGCAGGAGAATCTCGGGGCGCTGCGCCAGCGCCGAGGCCAGAATCACGCGCTGCTGTTCGCCGCCGCTGAGGGAGCGGAAATCGCGATCCCGGAAGGCGGCGCAATCCGCCTGCCGCATGGCGGCTTCCACGGCGTCCCAATCCTCCGAAGTCTCGAACATGCCCGTGGCGTGTGCGTGGCGCCCCATTGCCACCACCTCGCTCACCCGGAAAGGAAATTCCATGTGAACGCTCTGCGGGATGAAGCCCACCGTGCGCGCAAAATCCCGCCGCTGCCAGCGGTTAACCTCCGTGTGGCGCAGTGTGCAAGCGCCCAGATGGCCCGGCAGCAAGCCCGCCAGAATGCGCAGGAGCGTGGATTTACCCGCGCCGTTCGGACCGATGATCGATACCGCCTCGCGCGCGTGGAGACTGAGTGTGACATCCCGCAACACCGTTGTCTCGCCGTAACGCATGCCCACCCCTTCGAGGGTGTAGAGCGGCGGCCGCGGGCGGGTAGCGGATGGCGCTTCCAGGACCGGCGGATGCAGCGTCTTCACAGCCCGGCCTCCGGATGAATGAAGCGGGCCAGGGCGCGCGCGGCCTCCACCATCCGCGGCCCTGGCACTACCCAGTAATCCTCGGAAATCGGGTAGATACGTCCGTGTTTCACGGCTTCCACCGTGCCGAGTGATTTCCAGAGATCCCGGACCGATGCTTGGTGGGCGGCGCTTTGTTTACTCTCCTGAGCCATGTCGCCACGGTCGAGAATGACTTCGGGATTCCGGCCGAGGACGGTTTCGAGACTCACATTGGGGTAGGCCGGTCCGGCATCGCTCATCAGGTTGATTCCGCCCGCGATACGGATAAGTTCGTCGATATACGTGCCCCGGCCCGCGGCGATCATTCCCTGCAGCGTACCGGGCGCGCGGCCGACCAGAAAAAGAACACGCCGTTTTGGCAGGTTCCGCGTAGCGGCCTCGATCGTGCCCAATTCTCTCTGAAGCCGCTGGCGCAATGCGGCGCCGGCGCTCGGGACTTCGGCGGCCGTGGCGATAATGTCGATGGAATGGTAGATATCGGCGATGGTGCGGTGCCTGAGCTCGATCTTGCGGAAGCCGGAGGCGGGAAGCGCGGCGAGAGCCCGGGAATTCACTTCCTCCACGAAGAGGATATCGGGCCGCATGGAAAGAATCACCTCGGGGTTCGGAGCCAAATAACTGCCGATACGGGGTTTTGCGCGAGCGGCCTCAGGGTAGCGGCAATATTCGCTTACGCCGACTACGCGGTCTCCCAGTCCGAGAGCGAAGAGGATTTCCGTGATGCTGGGGGCGGTGGAGATCAGCCGCCTTGGCGCATCCGCCGCCATGGTCGCGCACATCAGAAGAACGATCAGCGGCAGGGCGGCCGCGCGGAATCTGGCGCGCGCGCGGAATGGCTGCTTGCTGTTGCGTGAGGAACGGAAATTCACCTTGGCCTCCCCCTCGGGGCACTGGGATCGCGCGTGTCCGGCGCGCGCATCTTCGCGGCGCATCCAGATTTGCACGGTGCGGCAGGTCTTCGGACTTCGAAGGCGTTCTCCCGAGAAGGCCGCGCCGGAGATGGCGCACACTGGGGAGATTCCTACTCGCCGCCGCTTCCCGGCTTCCTCATTCAGCGGAGTTCCCGCTGTGGGAGGCCAGTGCGATTTTGCGGCGTTCGTTCCTTCTTACCGCTGCGGGGCAGTCCCGGAATTGCACCGGGTTCCCTTTTCAACGCGCTTGCGTCGCCGGCAAGCGCGTACCAGCACGCTCTCACGATAGCGGGTTCCTGGGGAGTGCGTCAACGCGGCGCGCGGCCCGGGCGGGGAAAGGGGCAGGGCGCCGGTATGCTCTTTCGCTCCTCGCGGCCACCAGGATGCCACAATGGTGGGCGAGCCTCGGCACGCCGTGAGCTTCATTCCGGCGGCGCCGGCGGCGATCTCCGCTTGGCGCGGGATGCCGGCGGGAAAACTCTGTGAAAACATATGCACGGATAGTGGAGTGCGTGCCCAACTTCTCCGAGGGCCGCGATATGGGGGTGGTGAACGCGATCGCGGCCGCGATCGAATCCGTGGACGGCGTCTGTCTGCTCGATCGGGAGCATGACGCGGATCACAACCGGTGCGTGATGACCATAGCCGGCGATCCGGAGGCCATCCTCGAGGCGGCACTGCGCTCGGCGGCGATAGCGGTGGAGCGGATTGACCTGAATGCGCACCGGGGCGTGCATCCGCGGATCGGCGCGCTCGACGTGCTTCCTTTCATTCCGGTTCATGGTGTCTCAATGGAAGATTGTGCCCGGCTAGCCAGTGAAGCCGCCACGCGGCTATGGAGCCGTCTGCGAGTGCCCAGTTACCTCTACGGTTACGCCGCCCAGGAAGCGGAGCGGCGGAATCTGGAGGCGGTGCGTAAGGGGCAATTCGAGCAATTGCGAGAGGTAGTGCTTCTCGATGCCGCGCGGCGGCCGGATGTGGGCGGCCCGCGGTTGCACCCCACCGCGGGAGCAACCGCTATTGGCGCTCGGAAGTATCTGATTGCGTGGAACGTTTGGCTGCGAACGGAAGATCTGGAAGTTTCGCGGCGGATCGCAAAGCGGGTTCGCGAGTCGTCGGGCGGGTTCCCGTGCGTGAAGGCGCTGGGCTTGCCCCTGGCGAGCCGCCGCCTCAGCCAGGTATCGCTGAACTCCACGGATTACAAAGTCACGCCGCTTTCCGTTGTTTTCGACGCAATTGCCCGCGAAGCGAAGCGGCTGAAGGTGGAGGTTGTGGGGAGCGAACTGATCGGCCTCATTCCCAGGGCCGCGGTGGAAGAGAAATTCGTCGAGCGGCTCCGCTGGATAAACTTTGACGAGAATTCGATTCTGGAGTCCAGAATCGCGGCGGCGCAACGAGGCGGCCGTTGCTAGCCGTGTGGCGCCCCGGAAAGAATCCGGCCCCTGGCCCGAAGGAAGTCTAACGACCTCGCAGCCGCCGCAATTCCCGCTCCGCGCGAAGCCAATCTTCGTCTGGCGAACCGCCCTGAAAACCTCTGGCTTCCGCGTAGGAGTACGCAAGTCTTTCGATTTCTTCTTTTCGGATAGGCTGCCGGCTGATTTCGGCGGCCGCGGGGACGAAAGGCGCCGTTGCCGTTTCCGCCACTTTCCCCGCGGTCTTCCGGGCCGCGGGTTTGGGACTGGCGGTGGCTTTTGCGGACTTCTTCGAGGCGGACGCCTCGGATGCGGGAGTTTTTGTGGCTCGCGTGGAGGCGGATTTTACGGCGGTGGCTGTTTTTGCGGTGGACTTCTTCGCTTTTTCAGCTTTTCCCGTTGCGGGAGCCGCAGCTTTTACCGCGGCATTCTTTTTCTTTTCCATCATTCAGATTCCGTGAATACGATAAACAGTCAAGTTACTACCAGGGTAACAGACGGCGTACATCCCACAAATATGAAAATATTGATGCGCCTCATAAGCCAGGTGCCCAAGCATTGCGTGGTTACATATTACAGTTCTGAAGCATGCCGTGGTTAACGGAATAATTAGGGAGCGAACAATATCGGGGTGGAAGCGAGAAGCGTTGAGCGGAAACTAAGTGAGATTCGAGCCGCCGGCGCGGCGGAGTTGTTCCCGGCGGCGCGCAACGCCGGCGAGGCGGGGCGTCCTCCATACAACGCGGTGAACGCTATTCAGACTTTGGGGTGAGCGGGCAGATCTTAATGTCCTTGAACCAGACGAGGTTGTCGTGATGTTGCAGAGCGATGTGGCCGCCCTCGCGGCTCAGGTAGCCTGGAACCATCGAAAACTTGGTTGCCGCGACAGCCTCGATCAGTTCGGGATCGTCCAGATTGTATTCGAGCACCTTCTTTCCATTCAGCCAGTGCTCGACGTGCTTGTCCATGACGACGACTCGTCCCTCGTTGAAGCGATCGTCATGATAAAGTTCCTTGCCGGAATCGGCGGCGAGCAGGATGTAAAGCGAGGCCGCTGAAGCTTTGGAATTGGATTTTGCCTCGGCGTTGTCGAAATCGTCGAGTACTTGATATTCAAAGCCGACGGCGGAGTGACGCAATGCGTTGATGCGCTCGAAATAGGCGCGGGCGCCCTTAATGGCGGAGTAACCGCAAACGATAATCAGGCCGATTGCCAGCACCCGCACGGGAAGCAGACGGGTATAGCCACGCTTTGTTACCAGCAGGTAGACCGCCAAAGTGAGGACAAGAAGGTACATCGCGAGGCTGGGAATCGTCAGCCGGTTGACGGCCGGGATATTCGGTTCCGGGCGGCCTTCTTTCACCAGGTACTTCACCCCGGAATATCCGCCCTTCTCGATGCGCCAGGAGAACCTCAGATCGAAATCGCGATATTCGCCAGTGGTGACGATATCGCCAGCGGGTCCGGACTTCAGCGTGCGCATGTAGCCGTTTTCAACGGCCCATCCGTTGTACGGGAACTCGGATGTGTTTACGCCCTTCCAGCCGTTTGTCGATTCTCCATCGAAGAGCAGTTGCCACCCCTGGGCACGCTCCGCCTCCGTAAGTGCGGGTTTGGGCGCGGGAGGCGGAGAGGCGGGCGGAGCCGCCCAGGAATGGAAAGCGCCGACGGCAAACACCCCCAGCGCGAGCAGCATCAGAAGGGCGAGGGAAGGCCGCGGGGAGTCCGCCCGGTTTTGACCGCTGTAGAAAGTTGAGAGTTTGCGAAAATACCGGCGCTGGCGAGTCACATGAGTATCCCTCTGGATTTAGCTTTCCGTGATGACGACGGAGGTGAGAGTATCGCCCTGTTTGGTTGCGTTGACAATCTCCTGGCCGTTCACTACCTGTCCGAAGACGGTGTGCTTTCCGTTCAGCCAGTCCGTTGCGATGTGCGTGATAAAGAACTGGCTGCCGTTGGTGTTGGGGCCGGCGTTGGCCATGGAAAGCGAACCCACTTTGTGAACGTGAGGGTTTCCTTCGAACTCATCGTCGAATCGGTAGCCGGGGCCCCCGCGGCCAGTGCCCGTCGGATCGCCGCCCTGAATCATGAAATCCGCGATGACGCGGTGGAAGGTGGTTCCGTCGTAGAAACCTTCCCTGGCGAGGAACACGAAGTTGTTCACTGTTCGGGGAGCTTCCTTGGCGAAGAGATCACAGACGATCTCACCCTGTGTGGTCTTGAACGTGACGGTATATTTCTTCTCCGGGTCGATCGCCATTGCTGGCGCGGCGCTAAACGATTGTGCCAATTTTAATTCTCCTTCGGTCCGCCGCGGCCATGGTGGGGACAATTACGGCGGATGTCCCAGTGTAAACGAATTTGATGCGGCCGCTCCGCTTAGAATTCCAGGATAACGGGCATTACCAGCGGCCGCCGCGATGTCTTCCTGGTGAGGAAGCGCCGCAAATCGACACGAACTTTTTCCTGGATCACCCTTAGATCGCTCTTTTCTTCGGCGGTTGAACCATTGAGCGTTTGCGCGACAATCTGCCGGGCCTCTTTCAAGAGCGCCGCGCCGTCCTCGCCGGAGATGAAGCCTCGGGAAACCACCTCGGGCAGGCCATCGGAGTTGCCGCTCAATTGGTCGATCGCAATGATCGGCATGACAAAACCGTCTTCCGACAGATTTCTCCGGTCACGAATCACCAGTTCTTCCACAATCTCATCCACCGATCCGGAATCGATGCAGATTCTTCCCACTGGAACCGGGGCGACCTTCCGGGCGCCCAGTTTATCGAATTCCAGACAATCGCCTGTTTCCAAAATGAACGTTTTTTCGAGAGAAGAATCGGATAGGTGAGAGGCAAGTGCGGCATGTTTCGACAGTTGTCGATGTTCACCGTGAATCGGTACGAAAAATCGCGGACGCACCAGGTTCAGAATCAGGCGCAACTCCTCGGCGCACCCATGGCCGGAGACGTGTACGGGCGGAGACATTGTGCCATAGACGGTTTGCGCACCACGCCGGGAGATATGGTTGATCATCCGGAAGATGCCCTTTTCGTTGCCGGGAATCATGCGGGCGCTCATGATCACGGTGTCGGACGAGGTTAACTTCAGATGTTTATGGCTGTCCACGGCCACTCTGGCGAGCGCGGACATCGGTTCGCCCTGAGTTCCCGATGCGACCACCAGCACACGGGATGGGTCGGTTGTCATAATATCCTGTGGACGCAATAAGATGCCGTCTGGAATCTCAAGCAGTCCATGGCTATGGGCAATCTCGAGGATCTGGTTAACACTGCGTCCGAGCAGTGCCACTTTTCTGCCGAATTGAGCGGCGGCGTTCAGGAGAATCTGGACGCGGTGAACCGACGAGCTGAAACAGGAGACTACGACGCGGCCGGTGGCCCGGTGCAGTAGATTCTCGAAACGTGGAATGACGGCCAGCTCGCTCTCGGAGAGGCCAGGCCGGTCCGCATTGGTTGAATCCGACAGCAGTAGAAGAACGCCTTTTGTGCCATACTCCGCAAACTTGTGAAGATCGAACGGAATGCGATCGGCCGGGGTCGGGTCCACCTTAAAATCGCCGGTGTGAATCACGACACCGAGAGGCGTGGTGATTGCCAGGGCGACAGCGCTCGGAATCGAGTGCGTGACGTGGATAAATTCCACCTTGAATGGGCCGATCTCCACGATGTCGCCGGCGGAGGCTTCGTGAAAATCGGGTTCATCCGCCAATTCATGCTCATCGAGGCGGCGTTCCACCAAGGACAGGGTAAATGGCGTGCCATAGACGGGCAGGCTCAGTTTTGAGAGAAGAAACGGGAGGCCGCCGTTGTGATCTTCGTGCCCGTGGGTGAGTACGATGGCGCGGACATGCTCTCGGTTTGCCAGCAGGAACTGGAAATCCGAAGTTACGATGTCAACCCCGAACATTTCGTCTTCGGGGAACATCATCCCGGCATCGATTACGAGAATATCATCCCCATAACGCAGGGCGGTGCAGTTCATTCCGAACTCGCCGAGGCCGCCAAGGGGGATCACCTGTAGCTTAGTGTCAGACATGGAAGTAAACCTTGATTATAGGAGAGCCCGTGTACTCCAGGGGATATTTCGGCCATTGACGCCGCCGGCGCATGCGTCTTCGGAAGCGGACGGGCCTTCTTGCACGAGCGATAGCGATACAGAGAACTCTATGCGGGGAAGGGAGCAACCGAAGAAAAACGGGGAGCCGGGCAATTTTCGCCGGGCTCCCCGCAACACACTACTGTTGCTGGTGTTCGTTTGGGAGAATCGGTTTCGACGAGAACTTGAGACCGTCAAAACCCTTTGGTTGGATCTTATGACCCTCCACGAATGAAGTCAAGTGATTTACGACTGTAGTAATTGGTGAAATTCCCGCCCTGGAGATGGTGTCGTGCAAGAGGCATCTCCGGTGGGAAATGTATACTTCAGAATTCAAACGACTTCGATTTTCATTTGCGCCGGATCTCGTCCCGGTCGTGACGGGCAAAAAAATTAGTCGATGCGCAGGCGGAGAAAGTCATCGGTGTCCGCGGAGGAATTCCTCCGGCGCAAGAAGCGAAGCCCCCCAAACGCGATGCCGGCGACGGCCGCGAGCAGGATCAGGACGGCTACCATGATCACGATATTGACGATCAGTTGACGGAACTCCTCGGCTGGGGACGTCAATTTCTCATTCATCGTGACGGCGGCGCGATAGCGGATGAGAGAGACGACCCGTTCCGCGAAATCCCGGTTCGAAGGGGAGGCCACAAACACGATCAAGGTTCCTTCCCGCTTGAGCACCGGGTTTCCGAGGGATCGGTACTCTTCGAGCTTCTTGCGGGCCAATTGAGGCGTGGGATACGACAGGATCGCCAATTTCAACCGGTTACCCTCCGCCTCATACTCCGCCACCTGCCCTTCCGCGCCCAGGCTGAACGCAGCGATCCCGGCCGGCACGTCCGGCAGGTAAAGATTCAAGGACTCCGGCCCCAAAATGTAGCGTTCCGTTCCGGGAACCCGGTTTTCCTTGGGGAGGTATCCCGGCAGCGGGGGTGGGGTGGAGATGCCGAGATTCGGTGCATAGCCCAGGTAGTCCTTCACAACCCGCCACGTGGGGCGATCATTCTCGAACACCATCACGTAGTTCTGGTATTGAACGACAGTTGTAGAATTAGCTTCTACCGATGACAGAGCGAATGCCTCTTCCACGGCCTTGTTCTCGAATTCCGAGGGCTTAGCGCCAGCCGGTTGCAGGGATTGATATAGGGCTGTGGCGCCGGTCGAATCCGCGGTCTGATAAGCCGTGGCGGTGAAGCGGCGGTTCCCGGCCTTGTACTCGGCACGCTCGGCGGCTTCTATTCCGTATTCCTGGGAGAGATGGGCGTTCGGGAGCGCGTATGGAGAGGCGTTCTGCCGCTCAAAATCCCCTAAGCGGTCGGTCCAAAGCGCAGCCCAAGCGGGCGCGCAGAGGAGTAGCGTGACGATGACGAGCGACAGCGCGTGGCGAGGGGATGACGGCGATCGAAGTGGGGTGGCGGTGGTTTTCATATCGGGGGTAGGCCCTTTCCCTGGTTGGAGCGTGCCTATGTACCTTTGGATCAACGTTCCACCCGGTTGGTTCCCGCCAATTCCATGCGCAAGAAACGATCGCTTCACGCGCCGCAGCACTTCTTGTACTTCTTGCCGCTGCCGCAGGGGCAGGGGTCGTTGCGGCCGACC
>CAZXBZ010000126.1:0-9143 GCA_964639135.1 uncultured Solibacteraceae bacterium
CACTGATTCCACAGCACCTTAATGCGGCCTCCCGCAGCCCGCGCTAGTCCCGCCCGTCCGAATCCGCACAGCAAATCCCTACAATGGCGCGGGTAGCAATCCACATACCGCCACCCTCACTATCGAAGGGAGCAACAAGCATGAAATCCAGCCGCAAACGCAACGTCGCCCGCAAGGCCAGGAGTATCCGCCCCCGCGCCGCAGCCAAATCCGCCCCGCCGCATCCGGACCCGTGTACCGGGCAGCCGGAATTTCCCACCGGGCAAACCGATTCCCCCATTCCGCAACCGGAAGCCGCCGGGTTCGTTTCGCAAAACGCACCGCCAGACGCCGCGCATCGGGAGCCGGAAGCCGAAAATGGCTTCGTTTCGCAAAACCGCGCCAACGCCCAGCACAGCACCGGACCCCGCACCCCCGAAGGCAAAGCCGCTTCCTCCCAGAACGCCTTCAAGCACGGACTCTCTATCCAGCGCCACGCCGTCCTGCGCGGCGAAGACCCCGCCCTCTACGCGCAACTCCTCGCCGAACTCCGCGAAATCTATGAGCCCCGCTCCCGCCGTGAAGACCTCGCCGTCGAAGACATCGCCCAGTGCCGCTGGGCGCTCGCCCGCTTCGACGAGGCCGAAGCCGTCTGTCTGCAAAAGCTCACTGACTACAGCAACGACCCCGTGGCCTTCGAGGGCGAGGACCCCATCAACACAGCCGAAAGTCTCGGCCACGCCGCCACCGTTCTCACCGATTTCGACGACAAGGACCGCCGCTACGTCGAGCCGGACACCCACTATCCCGCCTTCGACAAAATCCACCGCTACCGCACCTACTGGGAGCGCAAGCACACCCGTGCCCTCACCGAATTCGACCGTGCCCAGCGCGCCCGCCGCGCGGATGCCGCGGAACTCCGCGCCGAAGCCGCCCGCCTCCGGGCCGAAGAGCAAGCCCGGCATCAGGCCGAAGCCCACGCCCTCAAGCAGGAACTCGCCCTCGCCCGCGAACTCCGCCAGCGCGAACTCCACGAACTCCGCCTAGAGCAAGCACGTGAAAAACTCCGCCACCAGCCGCCCACCCAACCCGGATCCGCCCGCTTCGAGCTCTCTCGCTCCGAGCCCCCCGAGTCCGAATCCCCCGAAGAATCCGCCCTCCGCGCCCTCGAAGCCATCCTCAACACCCCAGCGTCCGTGGCCGAAGAAGACTTCCTCCGCTCTAAACTCTCCCAAGACCAAAATGGCTTCGTTTCGCAAAACGCCGAACTGCCACAAGACGAGGCAGTCTTCACCTCCCCAACCCCCGCTTCATGCCTCGTCGCCTCGGACCAGTAATGTGGCTTAGGCTACCGGATTATAGGAATGTCCGGCCATGGGGGCTGCCGTGGCTCCAAACCCGGAGGACGACAGATTTTCACCACCAACGTCGCTCCAAGCCCGGAGGGCGACAGGTGCCAGCCGTGAGCGTAAGCTCGCGGACAGGCATCCCCTTCCAATTGGGAACCCCGCACGGGTGACATAATTCAACGATCTCTCCGCGATCGATCCCCCAACGGATGCTCGCCAAGGAACCGTTCGTATCCCTCAAAGAATCCGTGGCCGGCGAGACCAGCGTTCTCCATCGAAAGGATACGAACGTTGAAATGTTGATTGGTTGGCTGCTCATGCCCCCCCCGCCGGGGTTCCTGTTCCTTCCCGCACGGGCACCCGGTGCTGGCACATCCGGAAAACCGGAGCCGGTTCGAGACGCGAAATTGCTTGGATCGGGACTCATGGCGGAACGCAGCGCCCGCCTGGCACTGGCGTGGCGAGAAGGTTCGGATTTCAAGGGGCTGGCACGAGAGTCTGTCCGGGCGGTTTCTTTCCCGTCGTCGAGGCGCGGTTCTTCGCACGGTTTGATTACTCGGATCGCCTTAACGAAAACGAACCATGAACGCGAGGCGCGGGGATGACGGCGTTCCAGTGTACCCTTGAGGCGAGGAGGCGCGCATTGCCATGATCACACCTGAACAACTGAAGATTACGGAACTCGGCCCGCGCGAAATTCCCTCTCCCATTCCGCTCTCCGCCGATATTGGAGACGGCATCGGCGAATATGTGGACGATGACACCCGTGTGCTCGGCCATATCGAGTTGCGCGGCGGTGAGGAAACGGACGGCGGGCTTTTCTTCGAGAAGGCCGGCCCGCGGGCGCGCCTCTATTTCCGGCCGCAGTATTGCAGAGCGGCCATCGTCACCTGCGGCGGTTTAAGCCCCGGACTGAATAACGTCATCCGCTCGGTCCATAACGAGCTTTACTACCATTACGGACTTAGGGACATCCTTGGCATACGCAACGGCTTTCAGGGGTTGAATCCGGAGTACGGATTGCATCCCGTCGCGCTCGATCCCGAACTGGTCTCAAATATCCACAAGCTGGGCGGCACGGTACTCAGCTCTTCGCGAGGGCCTCAAGACGCCAAGGTGATGGTGGATTACCTGTGCTCGATCGGTGTGAATATGCTCTTCTGCGTAGGGGGCGACGGTACTCAGCGGGGCGCGCACGAGATCGCGCGGGAAGCGATCCGCCAGGAAGTGCCGCTCTCGGTAGTGGGCATTCCGAAGACGATCGATAACGATATCCATTTTGTGCAGCGTTCCTTTGGTTTCGCGACGGCACTCGAAAAGGCAAAGGAGGTTCTCGATGGAGCGCACGTCGAGGCTAAGGGCGCGCCGAACGGGCTCGCGCTGGTGAAGCTGATGGGGCGCAACGCGGGCTTCATCGCGGCTGGCGCCACCATCGCCAGCCAGGAGGTGAACTGCACGCTCATTCCCGAACTTCCGTTCGAACTCGATGGCCCCGACGGCCTCCTGGCATTTCTCAAGAAGAGAATTCAGCGGAAGGCGCATGCCGTAGTGGTGGTTGCCGAAGGAGCGGGGCAGGACCTGTTCGAACAGCCTCGCGACGATCACGATGCTTCCGGAAACCGAAAACTGCATGACGTCGGTACTTTTCTGAGAGACCGCATCAGGGAGTATTTCGCGGTCGAGGACGTGCCGCTTTCGATTAAGTACTTCGACCCGAGCTATCTGATCCGCAGCGTCCCCGCGAATTCCGCGGATAGCGTGCTCTGCGACCAGATGGCGCGTATGGCGGTCCACGCGGCGGCCGCGGGCAAGACCGACATGCTGATCGGCTACTTGCACAACTATTTCGTGCATGTACCGATTCCGGTGGCCGTGGCGAATCGCAAATATCTGAACCCGGAAGGGGATCTCTGGATGGCGGTGATCGCCACTACGGGCCAGCCCGCCAGGCTGGGAGGGCTCGGCAAGCCGCCACACTCTCTGATTGATCCGGACGACGCGAAGATGGGCGGCAGCGAGTTTTAACGGAACCGCTGTCTCCCGTGGCCGCGCGCGCTGGGCCTCCATCCTCTCGCCCGGCGCGATATTATGCTTGTGCTGGCTTTTCGAGAGATGCGGTGGGAGATTTCCAGCCCCCGCCAAGGGATCGCGGTCCTTCGTTCGCCGCGCTTCCCCCCGAGTGAGGAACGTTCAACTTGCCACACAAAACAATCCGTTCGAACGTACTTGTGCGTACGTGCCGTTTCGCTGTCCCAGCGCTGGTAATGGCCGGGCTGCTGATGGGACAGACTTCGTCCGAGCCGAAGAAAGCTCCCTCGGATGAACCAACCTTCGCGGCCGCCGCGGAACCTTCCACACCGGATGGCCAGAGGCCGGCCGCGGCGGCGGGAAGCACGGCCGAGCCCGCCGCCGTGGGGACTCCACCCACCGCGGGACCCGTCACCGTGAACCTGCTTGGGCGCACGAACACGGAAGTGGGGGAAAGCCGCCGGAACGAGAACATTCAGTTCAACCTCGTGGATAACAACGCCATCAAGGAGTTGAATGTGCGGCTTGGCGTGAGCGCCACCATTATTACGGATATGCGGCCCGAACGCGGCTACTTCGGGGCGGAGTTCGGCGCCACCCCCTCCGCGCCAATTCATGTCGCGGTTCCCAAAGCCTCCGCCTGGCACGGTAATGTCTACTACCAGCACCTCAACAGCGCCTTCAGCGCCCGCAGTTTCTTCCAGGTAGGGGATGTGAAACCGGCTCGCGAACACGATTACGGGTTCCGCACGAGTTTCCAGGTTCGCCCAGGCACGACGCTCTCCCTCGACGGTTCCCAGCAACGGTTGCGCGGCAGCGTAAACGGGAACGTCCTGGTGCCCACTCTCAACGAGAGAACGCCGCTTACGACGGACCCGCTGCTCATTCCGATTGTTCTGCGGTTTCTGAACGCTTATCCCCGTGAACTGCCCAATCGCACGGATATCAACGCGCGCGCGCTCAATACCAACGCCCCTCAAGTGATCGACAACAATAATGCGGGCATTCGCCTCAACCAGAGCCTTGGCGTCAGGGATACTCTTACCGCTACTTACCAGTTCACGGCGCAAAGCGTGGACGCATTCCAGTTGGTGGCGGGGCAGAACCCGGATACCGACACGAAATCGCACCGCGCCCGCCTTACGTGGCTCCGTACGCTGAGCGCCGCCACGATACTCGAATTCTCGGCGGGTCTGGACCGGGTGGGTTCGCTGCTTGTCCCCGAACCGAACGCGGTGGGGCCGATGATCAGCATCTCGGGCCTGACCACGCTGGGTCCGGCGGGCGGCATCCCGATCGACCGCGCCGAGAATGTGTTTCGCTACGCGGCTCAGGCGCGTCATACGGTGGGACGCCATTCGCTCACCGCGGGCGCGCAATTTTCCCGGAGGCAGTTCAATGGCATCATGACGGATACCCATCGGGGCTTCTTTTCGTTCGCCAACGATTTCGGGACTACCGCGTTTGACAACGTGCGCCTGGGCCGGCCGTCGCAGCATCTGATCGCTCTCGGCGACCCCTACCGCGGCTACCGGAATAACGAGTACCTTTTCTATGCCGGGGATCAGTGGCAGGCGCGGCCCACTCTCTCCATCAACTACAGCTTGCGCTACGAGCCCACGGCGCGCCCGACGGAAGTGCATCATTTGGAGCGGTTTCCCTACGACCCAGACCGGAACAATGTGGGCGGACACTTTGGCCTGGCTCAGCGCCTTCCCGGCCGGTGGGGCGTGCTGCGCGCGGGCGCGGGAGTGGAGTTCGGCCAGATCTTCCCCGTCACCTACCAGCAGATCCGCTTCTCTCCGCCGAATACCTACAAGATTGTGCTGCCAGCTCCGTACCTCGCGGACCCCATGCGTGGCGTGGATCTGAACGACCTTTCAAGCTTCGTTCCGACGACCTACCCCATGGATCCGAATCTGGCCACGCCGTATTCATACCTCTATAACGCCGCGTGGGAGCGCCAGCTCGGCAATTCCTTGCGGATGCAACTGGGCTATGTGGGCAGCCGCTCCCACAAGCTTCTGCTGATGTGGTACCAGAATCGCGCGCACGTGGTTCCGGGCATACCGCAGACCACCGCGACCTGGAACGAGCGGCGTCCCAACCCCAGTTTCGCGGAAATCCGTACCGTGCTTAACGGTTCGCAAGGGTATTACGACGCCGGCCGCGCTTCCCTGATCCTGAACGAATGGCATGGATTGAACCTGGACGCGAGCTATTGGTTCAGCAAGGCAATTGACCTGGGAGCGAGTTACACCAACACGGCGTTCGACGTGGATTCGCGCATCTCGCGGAGCCAATCCGAATACAACCAGTTCACGGATATGCGGGGGCCGAGCGACTTCAACCAGCCGCACGCGTTTCTCGCCCGGGTTGCCTATCTTACGCCTCGTCTTGCTTCCACCCGATGGGCGCACAGCATCCTGGGAAGCTGGAACTTTGCTTCCATCGTACTTTTGAAAATGGGGACGCCGTTTACCGTCCAATCCGGCTCCGACGCGCCCGGCTGGGGCAACGTGGACGCGAATGGGCAGGATCGTCCGAACCTGGTGGATCCGAGCGTTCTTGGCCGAACCATCGGAGATCCGGATACCTCCGCCCGCTTGTTGCCGCGCGCGGCTTTCCAGACGATTGAGCCCACGGATGAGAGGGGCAATCTGGGCCGGAACACGTTTCATAAGGGTGCCATCCGGAACGTAAACGCGAGCCTCTCGCGGCGCTGGTTCCTGCCGGGAGCGAATGGGAACCCCTGGCTGGAGTTCCGGGCCGAATCCATCAATCTTTTCAACACGCCGCAATTCGCGGAGCCGGGCTTCGAACTCTCGAACCCGAACTTTGGGGCGATCACGAACACGCTGAACGACGGCCGCACGTTCCGGTTCCGGCTGGAATTAGGCTGGTAACGCCACAGCCGGCGATCGATCGCATGGAAAAAGGGGCGTCCAGGTTGTGGACGCCCCTTTCCGCGAGCCGGCGGCTCCGGCCTTACCGCGCAACGCGGGGGACGCAGCGCAATCCGGCGAGATAGCGATCCCGCAGCACCGGCGGAGCCCCCTTCATGTTGAGGTTCCACTTCACGATCAGCGGCAAGCCGGAGGGCAGGCGAATCGGCTGCGATCCAGCGCCCACCTGGCTGTAGTTGTACGTGAGGTTGTTGTTCCCATCCCACTCGTTGGCGGTGCGGAAGTATTTATAGACTTCCCACAAGCCCTGGCTGTTCCAGAGTCCGAGGGGGCTCCCGCCAAGATCGACTTTCACGTCCACGTTGTAGGGAGGCTGTCCAGGCCAGGTGAACTCATGGGATTGCCCGCCTCGCCCGGTGGCTTTCATGGTGGCGCCGCCCAGGGTGATATCCACCGCGCGCAACTCTCCCATGGGGAGAGCGGAGAGCGTGTAGTTCACGGACGGCGTGGTTGAGCCGCCGGGGTAGAAGGCGGCGCTTACCCGCGCCATCTCGTTGAAGTAGGTGAGGAAGAGCGGGTTGATGGGCACTTCGGCGTCGGGCTTCGCGACGTAGCGGCCGGCCTGGTTCTCAATCGAAGAAGCGAGCGTCGATTGATAGAAGCTCCACAGCGCGCCCGTGCCGGGCTGGAAAACGGCATTCACGTCTTCCAGCGTGGCGGGTGGAGAACTGAGGTTCGCGCTGAACGGATACTTGTTCCAAAGGGAGCTGATTACCTGGCAGAAGCCCGCGCCCTTGCCGTTCATTTCCGCAGGGCCGAGGGCGCGAATGAGGGCCTCGACGTTGGTGATGGGGTCCTCTAGCAGTTTCTGCGACATGGCGTCCACGCGGCCCGCCGCGTCCACCACGAAGTTCTGTGCAATCCCGCGCGCGGCGTTCTTGGCGTTGGTGGCCGCGCCAAGCGTGGCCTGGGCGGCCATCTTGTCCCCGGCCGGCGCGTTCGCGGCTGCTTCCACCGAGGTCTGCAGGGCGGCCAGCCCGCCCATGTACGGCTGGTTCACGCTTCCGACAGGCTTGTCGCCCGCATCGGGCGGAACGATGAACTGAGGCGGCTGAAAGAGATTCGCCAGTTCCTTATCTTCCACGGCTGTATTCCGGGAGACCACGGAAAAGAAGGCGAGCAGCGGGGATGAGTTGGCGGCAAATACGGAAAGCTTGCCGGCCGCGTCCCGAAGGCTGGCATAGCGCAACACGGTGGCGCTTGCGATGAATTCACGCCATTCCTTGGTGAAATCGCTGTAATACCGAGCCTTGATCTGGGCTTCCAGCTCCTTCGCGTTTGGCGGGGGGCCGCTCTGCGGGCCGAGCACCCATTCCTCACCCGATATGTATTGCTGGATGTTCTTCAACGCCGCCGTCATGAATTCGTAGCCGGGCTTGGTGAAGGCTCCGCTCACCACCTTGGTGACGTTCATGACGCGAGCCGCCGCCGGATAGAGCTTCATGAAGTTAACCGCGCCCGATTTCTTCGCGGCTTCCGACAGCATGAACTGGTAGATCCGCTCGATGGGCTGCGAGCTTGAAAGGTAGGCGCGGGAGCGAGCGATGGCTTCCTTGTCGTTGTCGGGCGGATAGGGGCTTTCGTACTGCAACTCGTCGGTATAAAACTCGAACTGCTTCCGTGCCAGCTCGGTGCGTTCGGCGTCGAGCGCCTGCCCTTGCAGCCAGCGCTCCATCAGCACGGGCGGCAGGAATGCCTGATTTTCCTTGCTCTTCTCGGCGTGAGAGGTTGTGATCAGGTACCCCTTCAGGGTGTCGTAGGTGTAGCGGTAGCCATCGGCGTCCGGTTCTCCCTCGCGGGACGAAAGATGCCGCACCATGTTGTCCTGGGTGCCCGCGAGCAGCAACTGCCTGAATTTCTGGAAATAGGCGCGCCGGGCCAGCGGGTAGACTTTGTTTCCGGCGTACAGCCCCCAGCGCATCAGCCACGGGCTCCCATTGCGCCGATAGCCGGAAAGTTCCACCAGGGAGGAGCGCACCTGTTCCAGACGGGTAAGCTGATCGAGCGTGGCGAGTTGTCCGCCGGGGTTGGCGTCCGCGGGAAGCTGCCGCACGGCCTGGATGACCGTTTGCTCCATGGATCGGTTCTTGAAGAACGAGATCACCATGAAGATGCCCCAGATCAGGCAGATGGCGGTGATGGCCGCGTAGACCGCCCGCATGCGTTTGCTCTTTTGCGTGCTGGTTGAAGAAGCTCGCAGGGCATTCTGATCCCCTAGCAGAATACGGTGGAAAAACTGCGAGAAGAAAACCCACTGCGGCACGCGCCGCGGGCCGGTGGCTTTTGGCGCCTGGGCCTTCTGCATCGCCTGCTGCAATTGCGCGGCGTTGAACATGCTGGTGGCTTCGCTGAAGTCGATTTGTTGCGAAGCCTGCTTCGGCTGGGAAGGGATCACGTCCGTAATAAAGACCGGACGGATGCCCCCAAAATAATAGCCGCGAAGGAAAGGCCCCACCGAGAGCTGGCTGGGCCGGCAGAGATCCACCAGAAAACTTACGAGCGAGTTCTGCACCTTGCGGAACTCGCGCGGGAATTCGTAGACGCTTGGCTGAACGGACGCATCCTGTTCACGCCGTATGAGCATCGGCCGTTTGTCGGCCACCGAACGGAATAGCCGGTTGAACGAATCGGAAACGCGCCGTGTTTGTTCCTCGGCGTAGACGCCCATATTCAGGGCGTCCACGTAGGGCAGCGTTACGCCCACTACCTGTCCCGCTTCCTCGTTGCTGAGGTGGGCGACAAATTCCGTGAAATAGGCGACGCGGTCGACCTTTGTGAACATCACGTAGAGCGGGAACCGAATGCCGAGAGTCCGCGCAAG
>CAZXBZ010000127.1:0-9061 GCA_964639135.1 uncultured Solibacteraceae bacterium
CAACGTGCCGGGCGTGCCCACGCGCACCGCCGTTCCCGCGCCCGGGACCGCCGGGGGCAAGATGCACCGGGCGGACGCACGGAAGGCCCGGCTTTTCCGATGCTCCAGTTCCTTCCTTTCAATCGGCCGTGGCCGAAGCGCGCGTGGCATCACGCGAGCGGCGTCACGCGCACGGCGTCACGCGCACGGAGGGGCGTCATTTGATGGATTCATTTGCACTTTGGAGCTGGCCGGCGGGCTTTTGGTTCTGGCCGGCCGCCGTCTGCCTTTGCGCCTGGCTTTTCCGGCGTCATGTCCTTTCGGGAAACGCCGGCGGATTCTGCCTTCCGGCCCGGCTGCCGCGGTGCTTCACCGACGCGGCTTCGTTCGATAGCGCCGCCGCGAAAGCCATCTCCGGTTCCGGCGGGCTGCGAGAATCTTCTTCCGTGATGGCGCCTGATTCGATGTGGAGGCGCTTGTTTGGCGCGGTCGCGAAGTTCCGAGCCCTTGATCCCGGCGCGGAGGCCCCCGCCTCCATCACGGTGCGCGCGCGGAAGACGGTGGGACCTCAGCAGCAACTTGCGGTCATACATGCGGGAAATCGCGAATATCACATCCTGTTCCAACCCGCCGCGCCCCCTCTCGTGCTTTATGCGCACAGTCTTTCCCGTACCGCGCCGCGAGAGAGGGACGGACGGTGTGCCTCGATGTTTGAACGCCGCTTGTCTTGCGCCTCTGGCAGCCGCCCGGCACGGCTCGCCGCCGAGCGCGGGGACCGTCGCGGTTTGCCCGGAGGGTCCGCTTCCGCGCGATGCCCCGCCCCTGTGGATGGAGCGGCGCGATGAACCGGCGTTGGAAGCGGGCAAGCGCATTCAAGGCCCTCGTGCGCGGCGGCGCTCTCGCCGGCTTATGGACAGTGTGCGCGCACGCGCAGGTTGCGCCCTCCTTGCTGCCCGGCGTGCATTTTACCCCGGGCGTCAACGGTGAGATCAACATCCCCTTGCAGATCGTGGTTTTGCTTACCGCGCTCGTTCTGTTGCCCGCGCTGGTGATGTGTCTTACGCCCTTTCTGCGGCTGGTTGTCGTTTTTCATTTCCTTCGGCAGGCGCTCGGGACGCAGACCACGCCTTCGAATCAGGTGCTGATCGGCATGTCGCTGTTTCTTACTTTGTTGATCATGCGGCCGGTCGGCCAGCAGATTTTCGACCAGGCGTATCAGCCGTACCAGCGCGGAGAACTCAGTCTGACTCAAGCCGGCGACGCGCTAGCGGCGCCCCTCAAAAGCTTTCTTTTGAGGTACACCCGCGAGAAAGATATACAGCTCTTTCTTGAAATGTCCGGCGCGCCGCGGCCGCGAAATGCCTCGGAGCTTCCGTTTCAAGTAGTCGCGCCCGCGTATGTGATCTCGGAGTTGCAGACTTCCTTCCAGATCGGCGCGGTGCTCTTTCTGCCCTTTCTGGTGATCGACCTCCTGGTGGCGTCGATCACGCTGTCGATCGGCATGGTGCAGTTGCCGCCCGTGATGGTTTCAGCGCCCTTCAAGATACTGCTTTTCGTGCTGGCCGACGGGTGGAACCTGATCGCGGGCTCTCTGATGAAAAGCTTCTTGGGAGGCGCCGGATGACGCCCGACGCCGTCTCCGAGATCATTCGCCAGTGTCTATGGACCGCGTTCTGGGTGGGGCTCCCCATCCTCGCGCTCTGCTTTGTTACGGGAGCGGTCGTGAGTCTCATCCAGGTGCTCACTTCCATGCAGGACAGTGCGTTCAACACGATCCCCCGGCTGCTGGCTTTCTTTGCCGCGATCGTCGTCTTTCTTCCCTGGATGCTTGAGCGTCTTCTGACTTACAGTATCTCGATCCTGGGGAATCTGGAGAAATATGCCCGTTGAGCTGGTCTTCTCCGAACCCCGCCTGCTGAATTTCGTTCTAGTGCTCAGCCGGATGGCGGGGCTGCTGATCTTTCTGCCCGTTCCCGGCCTGCGGGCGCTGCCCGAAAGAGTGCGCCCCCTGGTGGCGGTGGTGCTTACCCTGCCGCTGGTCGCGCGCGCGCCCGCGCTTGCATTCCATGAGTTGACCGGCGGGCGGATGCTCTTGAACTGCCTGTCGGAATTATGCTTCGGGTTGTTGTGGGGCCTTGCCGTGCATTTTCTGGTCGAGGCCTTCGTTCTCGGCGCGCAATTCCTTGCGTTGCAGGCGGGCTTTGGCTATGCCTCGATGATTGATCCCTCGACGCAGGCCGATGCCGGGCTTCTTCAAATCCTCGCGCAGTTGATCGCTTCGCTCCTCTTCTTCGCGACCGGCATGCACCGTCAGATTCTGTATCTGATGGGGGAGAGCATCACCCGCGTTCCGCCGGGGAGCTACGCCGCCGGGGAAGCGGTTGCCGGGCAGTTGGTGCGCCTCGGCGCTTCCATGTTTGAGATCGCCGCGCGGCTCTCGATGCCGCTTATCGCCCTGCTGCTGCTGATCGATCTGTCGCTCGCCTTGCTCGGCCGCGTGCAGTCTCAATTGCAATTGCTCAGCATGATGTTTCCCGCGAAGCTCCTGCTCAGCCTGTTTGTCCTGGGGCTGCTGTCGGCCACCTATGTCCGGCTTTACGAGATCTTTGGCCGGAACGTGGTGGCGTTTCTCGAGGGCGTTCTGAGCGTGGCGGTGCATTCGATGGCGGGTGGAAAGATTCCAGGCGCCTGAGCGATGCCGGATCGCGGACAAAAAACCGAGAAGCCTACCCCGCGGCGAATCGACAAGGCTCGCGAGGAAGGCCAGTTCGCTGTTTCCCGCGAGTTTGTCGGAAGCCTTCAGTTCGTTGCCTTTTTAGCTCTCATCATCACCCAGACTCCCGCGGCCGTTCGCGCCCTCGCCGGCATGTTTCGCTTTTTCGCCGGGGAAGCCTTCCATGGCCGGCTTAGCGTTCCCCAGCTCCACCATATCGCGATTGATTTCGCGATGAGGTTCGGGGGAGACAGCGCCGGCGCGGTACTGGGTATCCTCCTGCTCACCCTGCTTGTGCAACTGCTGCAGACCCGCTTCGGCATTAGCGCCAAACAATTGCATCCCGATCTCAAACGCCTCGATCCCTGGAAGAAGGCGCGGGGGACGTTCTCGCGGAACGGCCCGGAGTTCGCCAAGGCTTTGTTTCTGCTGCCGCTTTTCTGCTGGATTGTCTACCACATTACGAAAGAAGAAATCGGCGTCTACCTGATGCTTCCCCTGACGTCGCCGCGGGACGGGATCGAGATCGCCGGGGCTTCCATCGAGAAGCTGCTGTGGAGGGCGGCCGGGTTGTTCATCGTGGTGGGCGTTCTCGATTTCGCCCGGGTACGGATGAAGTATCACAGGGATCTGAAAATGAGCCGCCAGGAGATCCGCGACGAAATGAAGGACGTGGAAGGCCACCCGCTCATCCGCGCACGGGTGCGGCGTCTGCGGCGCGAAATGCTCCGGAAGCAAATGCTGCGAGAGGTGCCGAAGGCTACCGCGGTCATCGTCAACCCCACCCACTTCGCGGTCGCCATCCGCTATGAACAGGGCGTGACGGCGGCGCCGCGCGTGGTGGCCGCCGGGCTCGACTACCTCGCGCTTCGCATCCGTGAGATCGCCGCGAAGAACGGCGTCGCGGTAGTGGAAAACAAGCCTCTGGCCCAGGCGCTGTTTCGTGCCGCTAAAGTCGGTCAGGAAATTCCGCCGGAGCTTTACCGCGCCGTGGCTGAGGTGCTCGCCTATGTGCTGACCCGGCAACAGGGCCGCGGATAGCGCGCTAAAGTCCTCCGCGCGGCCCGGTGGGCGAGTGGAAAGGCGGCCGCTTCGTGGGAAGCGCAGCCTGGAGAGCCGAGCGCGAAGCGTTGCAACGAAGCGCCTCGGCCGGTGCATGATTCGCGCCTCCGGCCTTGGCGGCGGCGCGATCTCGGGGGATGTTTTCAACGGATATCTAAAGGTGGATGGCCGGCCGGCCGATTCTTCCCTCTGAAGGCATGACACCGCGATGCGAGTGGGGAGATTGCCGCGGAGTGCGGAGCGTTCGGTGGAGGCTGCCGCGGCCATGAGGAGACCAGCCGGGAGGAAAGCAGATTGAGTTCCCCATCCGTGATTCCGGCCTCGAAAGGCAGATCGCCCTTCATGCCGCCCTGGCACGTGATTGCCGGGATGGGCGTGCCGGTGGCGGTACTCGTGATCGTGGTCGCGATGATCACGCCTCTGCCCGGCTTCGTCCTTGATCTCTTCATTGTTTGCAATATCACGTTATCCGTGATCGTTTTGCTGGTCTCGATGTATATTCTCCGGCCGGTGGAGTTCAGTGTCTTTCCAACCACCCTCCTGTTGCTCACGTTGTTTCGTCTCGCGCTGAACATCTCTTCCTCGCGTTTGATTCTGCTCAACGGCAATGCGGGGACCTCCGCCGCCGGGCATGTGATCGAAGCCTTCGGCCAGTTCGTGGTGGGCGGCAACTACGTGATCGGAACCGTGATCTTTCTTGTGCTGATCGCGATTCAATACGTGGTCATCAATCACGGCGCCGTGCGCATTTCCGAAGTCACGGCGCGCTTCACTCTCGATGCGCTGCCCGGCAAGCAGATGTCGATCGATAGCGATCTGAACGCCGGTCTCATCGACGAGGCCGAAGCGAAAGTGCGCCGGAAGCTTCTCGCGGCGGAAGCCGAATTTTATGGCGCGATGGACGGGGCTTCCCGCTTCACGCAGCGAGACGCCGTCGCGAGCATTCTCATCACCGGCATCAACATCGTGGCCGGATTGCTGATCGGCGTCTTTCAGCACGATATGCCGTTCGGGCGGGCGATCCAAACCTACACCGTGCTTACGATTGGGGATGGGCTTGTCACCGTCATTCCGGCGCTGATGATCTCGATCTCCGGCGGCCTCATCGTGACGCGGGCGGCTTCGGAGAAGAGCCTCGGCATCGAGTTCAGAAAGCAGGTTTTCGGTGAAGCGCAGCCCCTGATGCTCGCATCGCTCGCCTTGGGCGGCCTGGCGATTCTCCCGGGGCTGCCCAAGATACCGTTTCTCGTGCTTGGCGGCGCGGTCGGCTATGCCGGATGGCGTCTGCGGAAGCAAGCCGGGGAGCGGAGCGCGGCGCCCGTCACCCCGGCTGTGACCCCCGCCAAGGAACGAGTGGAGAGCCTGTTGAAAGTCGATCCGCTCGCGGTGGAGATCGGCCTGGGTCTGGTGCGGCATGTGGAGGGCGGAGCGGGGTCTCCGCTGCTGCGCCGCATCTCGGCGATTCGCAAGCAACTGGCGAGGGAACTCGGCTACGTGCTGCCGCCGGTCCGCGTCACCGACAACCTTAGCCTGAAGGCCCGGGAGTACGTGATTCATCTGAAGGGAGCCGAAATTGCCCGCGCCGAACTGCCCGCGGGGTGCGATCTCGCGATCAAGACGCAGGCGGGATGTCCGGAGATCGAAGGGAGGGCGGTCCGGGACCCCGCCTTCGGTCTTCCCGCGGTGTGGATTCCCTCCGAAGAGAAGGCCGAGGCTCGCAAGAAGGGCTATTCCGTGGCCGATGGCCTCAGCGTTCTGGGCACACATTTGTCGGAAATCGCGCGGCGTCACGCGCACGAATTGTTTTCCCGCCAGGACGCGAAACGCTACCTGGATCGCGTGGCCGAGGAGAACCCGAAGGCGGTGGAGGATCTCGTTCCCAAACTGCTGCCGCTTTCGAGCGTGCAGCGCGTTTTGCAGAACCTGCTGCGCGAGCGAGCCTCCATTTGTGACGGCGTGTCCATCCTCGAAGCGCTCGGCGAAGGCGCGCAGAACTCGCGCAACGTGGTTTTGCTGACGGAATTTGTCCGTCAGGCGATTCGGCGGATTTTGGTGCAGCCCTATCTAAACTCCCAGGGAGATCTGCCGATCTACTTCCTGACCCCCTCGTTGGAAGCTTCCATCGAGGAGCATGTGGAACACGGAGACCTGGCAAGCCAACTGAACCTGGATATCGATTCGATCAACCGGGTGCTCGAGGCTTTCCGGCGCTCTCTGGAATCCCCGGAGGGTCTGGCCGCCGTGCTGGTTTCCGCCGGCGTTCGCCCCTTCGTCCGGCAGATTGTCGAGACCTCGTTCCCGAATCTTGCGGTCCTTTCACACAACGAGATCCCCGGCGGGATCCGCCTGGTCTCGCTGGGGACCGTTCAATAGGAATCGGCGTCATCGAAAAAGAGCTATTGAGGCGGCCACGGCGGGAGAGACAACCAGCGGACGGCCAATTCTCCCGCTGATCAGAGGCGCTGCCTCGAGGGCCGGCGGAGCTGAAAACGGTGAGGGAAGCCGCCGGGAGGAACTGGGCCGGAGTTCGGGCCGGACAGGCGTGGGAAATGGCGGCAGAGAAAGCCGGCCAGGAGCCTCGCGTATGCGAGGCGGCCGGGACGCCGTGAGCGGCGAAGCGATGGCACGGCCCGCCATGTGGAGGCAATCGAAGGATATGCGGATGAACACCAGGACATTTCATGCGGCGAGTGTGCAGGACGCCATTCGGCGGGCAAGGCATGAGCTTGGAGCCGATGCCATGCTGCTTAATTCGAGGCGGGTTCCCGCGCCTGAGGCAGGGGAGGAAGACCAGTTTGCCGTAAAGTTCGCCTATGCGCATGCCGCGCCCGCGAGTTTCGTGAAGACGGATGCCGTCCTTTCGGAAGGCGCGGTTGCGAGCGCGTATCCCCTGGCGCTTCGAGTACACGAACCGCCACGAAGACGTCCGGCCGGACTGGGCGGCTTCGAATTCGAAAAGCCCGCGCCACGGGGGCAGCCCGTTGTGAAACCCGGCACCGTGCACTCTGGCACCGTGTATTCTGGCGCCGTGCATTCGGATGTCACGCGGAGCGGCTTTACTCAATCTGTCTCGAGACCGGGCGTCACGCACGGGCTATCCGAAAACGCTGGCGCGGACGGCGGAGCCTTTTCCGGTGCGTCCGAAGAGGGGATGCTCAGCCGAGGCCCAGTGCCCGCGGAAGCGGATTCCAGCTCTGGGGAATCTCGAGAGCGAGCCGCATCGTCAACGAACGCGGCGGTTCCAAGCGACGCCGCGGCCGCCGAATCCTTTGAGAAGCTTCGCGATCAGATGTTCTCGATGCGCAGGGAAATGCTGCAACTCGCGGGTTCCGTCCGGCGGGTAAGCGCGGCCAGTTACCGCCAAAAACTGGCTAGCGACTCGCTTCGCTATCTCCATGACTTGCTGGTGGAGCAGGATTTCCACGCGGACCTGATCGAACGGATTCTTTTGGCTGTAAGCGAGACGCCCGCGGCCGGTCCGTCGGCTCCGGCGGCCCGCGGACAAAAAGCTTCCACTGGCAAGGTCCGTTCAGTCCGTTCCCCGCGCAAGCGGAGCGCCGGTGTGACGGAGACCGTTCCGGAGCACGGAGACGCACGGCTGTTCGCGGCGCTCCAGGATGCCATTGCCACGCATGTCGATCTGATGGCGGAACCCGGGTTGCGCCGTAAGCGAAGCAGCCCGCTCGTCATTTCTCTGGTCGGGCCGCCCGGCGCCGGGAAGACGACGACGCTGGTGAAACTGGCGGTGCGCTACAGCGAACTTAGCCGGTTTCCGCTCCAGATCGTCTCGATGGATAACTTCCGTGTGGGCGCTTCGGAGCAACTCCGGGCGTACGCCGCGGTGCTCGGCGTGGGGTTCGACACCCTGACCACCGTTCCAGCTCTCGAGAGGGCTCTTCGGGAGTATTCGTCCAAGGAGATCATCCTGATCGACACCCCTGGGCTGGGCTGGAGGGATTTCGACGCGGCCGATGATCTGGCCGCCTTCCTGCGCGGTCTTGACCACAAGATCACGCACATGGTGGCGCCCGCTTCGATGAGGCCCGCCGATTTCGAACGGCTGGCCGATCTCTACGAGGCATTCGATTACGAGAGCCTGATCTACACCAAGCTGGACGAAACCGCATCGATCGGGCAACTGGTGAGCGAATCGTGGAGGCGGAAAAAACCGCTTGCGTACTTCGCTACCGGGCAGAGGATTCCCGATGATCTCGAGTTGGCGAGCCGTGAACGGATCTGTGAACGCATTCTGCCCTCGGATAGCCTTTCGGCGCACTTTGCCGCTTAACCGTGGTGATACATGAGACTCCGCCGCCCCGGGCGTTCGCCAGCCGAAGCAGTCGATCCGGTCCGCGGCCCATCGTCCGCAGCCAGTCAAGGAGACGCCGCGTGAGATCCGCAGCCGCCAGTTTGAACACAGACCCGCAACCCGAAGCGCGAACGCGTGAAGCGCTCATCCTCGAGCACATGCCGCAGGTGCGCCTCATCGCGCGCAAGATTCACGAGCGGCTGCCTGAAAGCATCAGCCTCGACGATCTCGTATCCGCTGGAGTTCTTGGCCTTATCTCGGCGATAGACTGTTTTGACCCGGCGCACAACGTGAAGTTGAAAACATATGCCGAGTACAAGATTCGCGGCGCGATTCTTGACAGCCTGCGCGACCTCGACTGGGCGCCCCGCCAGCGCCGCCGGCTGGCCAAACAGATCGAAGCGGCTATATCCCGCGTGGAACAACAGATTCACGCGACGCCGAGCGACGAGCAGATTGCCGATGAGATGGGCGTAGCCCTCGGAACGTATCATCAATATCTGATTGACACCCAGGGCCTGACCTTGGGGAGCCTCGAGTATGCTTCAAACGACGAGGACGGGCGTGAACTCATCTCCTACCTCGCGGACGAGGATACCGAATTGCCCAGCCGAACCTGTGAACGGCGTGAACTCGAACGATTGCTTGCCGAGGCCATCCGGCGTCTGCCCCCGATCGAAAGCACGATTCTCAGTTTCTATTTTCAGGAAGAGCTTACGTTGCGCGAGATCGCGAAGATTGTTCACCTGCACGAATCACGTATCTCGCAACTCAAGACGCAGGCGATTCTTCGCTTGCGTGGCTCGCTGCGGCGTCAGTGGCCCATGGAGCGTGGCGCATGACCGCCCAACCCGGCGAGGATACGCTCTCTCCGAGAGCCATCGCGGCTGAGTTTCGCACCCGTCTGATGGCGTCTCTTGAAATGCTCTGCGGCGCCTCCGTGGACGTGGTGGAAGGCCCGGCGCCTCCTGATTTAGCCATTGACTGGCGGAGTCATC
>CAZXBZ010000128.1:0-8990 GCA_964639135.1 uncultured Solibacteraceae bacterium
TCAGTCAATTTAGATATTTTCGACCTGAATATACTAAAATCTCTTTCTTATCCCGGTGAATCATGATAGGTTAGTACCGGGATGAGGTGAATACTGCCTTCAAGGAGCCTGCTATGAAGCTCAGCGCGCAGGAAGAGTACGGTCTTCGGTGCCTCCTGAGAGTGGCAAAGGCTGCGAAGGACGATTGCCAAACGATTCCCCAGATCAGCGCGGCCGAAGGGTTGACTACGCATCACGTTGCGAAGTTGATGCGCATTCTGCGGCGCGGGGATTTCGTGAAGAGCACGCGAGGGCAAGCCGGTGGCTATACCCTGGCGCGTCCCGCGGAACATATATCGGTTCTTCAGGTCTTAAACACTCTTGGCGGTCCCGTGTTCGGAGCCCGGTTCTGTGAACGTCACACGGGCGTCGGACCCGTCTGCCGGAACGAAAAGGAATGCACGATCCGCTGCCTCTGGAAAACCATCCAGAATTTTCTGGACGATCTTCTCGGCAAGACGACCCTTCGCGATCTTCTGGATAGCGAAGAGGAGTTGTACGCGAAGCTGGACGAGCGGACCAGGGCGATGTTCCCGGCGGTGGATCCGCCGAAGGCCGGGGAAGCCCTTCATCAGCTCATCGCCTGATCCGGCGGCTTGTCCGTGGCGATGGAGTTGGCGGATATTTTTGCGGCCTTCGTGCCCGCGGAGCGCCATAAAGAGAAGTGTGCGCGTCCGCGCGGGAAGAATCCGCCAAACGGTTTCGTCAGACTCTCTCCCTAACTCCGGATCTCGCGGAACGCTTCCTCAATCTCCCGTTTCGCCCCTGGCGCCAAGGCGGTGAGCGGCAGCCGGGGGATGCCGCCGTAGTAGCCGTTCAGATCCATGGCGTGCTTGAGGGCGGGTATTCCGTGCTTTGCAATAAGCCGCGCGGCCGGGCCGATGCGCCGCTGCCACTCCGCCGCCGCCTCGTGCTCCCGTGTCCGGAACGCTTCCCAGATCGTAATGCACGCGTAGGGGGCGGCGTTCGCGAATCCCATGATTCCCCCGGCCGCTCCCATCAGGAGCGAAGGGTAAAGCGTGGGCGCGGAGCCCACTAGCACCTGGAAGCCCTCGCGGCACTCCGCCGCCAGGCGCATCGTCTTCCCGATATCGCCGCTCGAATCCTTGATGCCGATGATGTTCGGGTGTTCGCTGAGCGCAATCACCGCCTCGGCGGAAATATCGAGCCCGGTCACTTGAGGGAAGTTGTAGATCAGCACCGGCACGGGCGCCGCGTCCGCCACCGTCCGGAAGTAGGTGACTTGCGCTGCCGTATCGTTCAGAAGGGAGCAGTAGTAGCTTGGAGTGCGAACCAGCACGGCCTGATACCCGGTCTTCGCCGCCAGCTCGCTCAAGCGGATAGTTTCCTTTACGCTTTCCGCGCCGGTGCCGGCAATCAGAAGCTTTTGCTCGTCGGCATGCGTTTTGACAAGCACCCAGATGCGCGCCTGCTCCTCCCAGCTCAGCAGGACGCATTCACCCGAGGAGCCGCCCACCACGTAACCGGATAGCTGGGTAAGGTTCAGCTTCTCGACGTTGAAACATACCTTTGCTTCGTAAATCTCCCCGTCGTGGCGGAAGGGAGTTGTCAGTGGAACGAAGATTCCTTGAAGTTTCAGCATGCGGCTCTTTCGGAGTGGCGCCGGGAAAGCCCGCGCCCCAGGCGGCGCGATGCGTGCCGCCGATGCGCGATACGCCACGAAAAGTGCTGGTTCGCGCGGCTGGCGGCATCCCCCGCGCGGGTGGATTAGCCGTTCGCGGCGTCTTTCGCGGTCGCGCCAGCGGACCGGGGCCGCCGCTTCATCGCGCGGCCGCCCCAGTCCCCGGCTTCAGCCGGTATCGGGACGGGCTTAGACTACCTTTGCGAAGACGATCACCAGCGTGTAGAGCGCCAGCGATTCAATCAGCGCGAGGCCCAGGATGAGCGCAAACCGGATGGAGGCGGAAGCGCCGGGGTTGCGGGCCATTCCCTCGCAGGCCGCGGCCGTGGCGCGCGCTTGCGCGAAGGCGCAACCGGTGGATGCGATGGCCATGCCGATCACGGCGGCCACCACGGGCCAGTAAACGGTGCTCTCGGCGGCTCCGGATTGCGCAAATACCGGCGTGGCGAGGGCCAGCATGGCGGGGACGATCGACCACATTTTCTTCATGACTGATTCTGCTCCTTGTAAAGCGGCCGGCGATTTCACGGTGCGCCTCGCCGGATCTTCAACCCCTCCGTGATTCCTGGGGAGTCTAGATCCGCGGCGTCCGGCCGGCGGATAACCTTAACGAAACACTCAAAAACGGAAGTCGAACGCGTGCTAGTGCTCGTGTTCAACCATCTGGCCCAGGTACACCATCGAAAGCAGCACAAAGATGTATGCCTGTAAGAACGAAACGAAGGTGTGCAGGCCCATGAAAACCACCGGGATCCCGATGGGCACCAACCCCAGGAACACGAGAAATACCATCTCCCCGGCAAACATATTCGCGTACAGACGAACCGTCAGCGAAAGTAATCGCGAGGAGTGGCTGATCAACTCGATGGGCGTCATCAGCGGCGCCAGCCACCAGATCGGTCCGCAGAAATGCAGCAGCCAGTGCTTGACGCCGGCTTCCCGGATCCCCTGGGCATGGTAGTAAATAAAAACCGCGACCGCGCACCCCAGCGGCACCATCACAAACATCGTGGGAGATTCGAGCGTCGGCAGAATTCCAATCAGGTTCGCGCAAAGGATAAAGGCGAATAGCGTGGAAAAGAATCCCACATAGCGTTGGTAGCCGTGCGGAATCATCTCCTGTGTCTGGTCCTTGATGAACCCGTAGAGGAGTTCGAGGATCGCCTGTGCCTTGCTGGGGGCCTCAACGGAAAAGGAACCGCGGATCGCCAGGATGCCGAGCATCATCAGCGCGACCACGAAAATCTGCATCGCCTGCGCGTTCGACCACGGATGCAAGGGGTCGGCCGGCGTGATGCCGAAGAGGTTAAGGATAGCGATGGCCGGGCCCGCCAGGAACCGATTGAACAGGGCGGTTACCCACAACTCATGCTCTGGCATAGATAAGTTCGCGGAGCGAATCCAGCAGCAGCGCGCAGGTCGTCACCAATAAACCCACGCAGAAAGAGACCGGGCTCACTCCAAAAACCTTCACTGTAGCATACCCGAGCAGCCCCAGGGCGAAGTACCGGAAAATAAAGAGTGTTACGATCCGCCGGCTGCCGGGCCGCGCCGCGGCGCCAAGGCGGCCGACCGCGGCGTGGAGCAGTTGGAAGTTGAAGTAGGAAGCCACCGTTCCCACGCCGAAACTGGTTGCGGATGCCGCTCCGTATCGCCACGCGGCCAGGCTCGCAACCGCCAGCCCAAGCGCTATCGTCAGCCACAGAATCCGGCGGGGCGCGCCCTCGGAAAATCCGGTGGCGCTGCTCGCGTTCAATGACGTGGCGGAGTCCTTCATCCCCGGGGCGGTTGTCCTTTACTTCAGCGGGCGCTCCGAATCGCGAAGCGCCGTGCGGATCAGTTGAGTGAACCCCGCGGCAATCCCGAACAGCAGGCCGATCAGCCAGAAAAACGAGGTTCCGATCGCGCTATCCAGCCATCGCCCGGCGGCGTATCCGATCAGCGTGGCGATTGGCATCGCGATCGCGAGGCTCGAGTATTCCGCGAACTGGCGCCAAACCTGGGCCCGTTCCGTTTCTTCGCCGGAAGGCTTGGACCGTTTCGCGAGCTTGTTTTCCGGCTCAACCGCCATATCGACGCTCCCGCCTTGCCGCCGCTCGTGCCGTAAGCGGGCGCTTTAGCGCGGTTTCCACTTGATGTTACAGCCGATGCTGGGCTTCTGGTTCTCTTCGGGCGGGATGCGCCCGGCCAGCAGCGCGTTGATCGCGAAGCGGAGATCCTTGCCGTTCACTGGTACGTTGTTGCCCGGCCTGCTCCCATCCAACTGACCCCGGTAAGCCAGCTTCATGTCGGAATCGAACAGAAAGAAATCCGGTGTGCAGGCGGCGCCGTAACCGCGTGCAATCTCCTGGCTCTCGTCGTATAGATACGGAAAGTTGAATCCGAGGCGCAGAGCCTGCTCTTTCAGCTTCTCGGGGGCGTCGTCCGGGTACTGGTCGGCAAAGTTCGAACTGATTGCGACGATCCCGAGATTCTCTTCCGCGAAATCAAGGCCGATATTGGCGATCTCTTTTTCCACGTGCCTCACATAAGGACAATGGGCGCACATGAAGATCACCAGAAACGCGTCCATCCGGCGGAATTCTTCCGATTGAACGACCCGTCCCGTCACCACGTCCGGCAACGCAAACGCCGTCGCCGTCGTGCCCAGCGCTCTCATTGCCGAGGGGATCAACGCCATTTACAGCCTCCTGACTGTCTCTCTTCCAGTTTCTGCCTTCCGTTACGTTCAGTTTATCGTGAGCGGCTTCCATCTGGCTCATTCCGCAACCGGGGAACGTCTGTCCCGCGGTAACGGCCAGGGGGCGTCGAGGGGTCCAGGGGGCAGTCGCGGCCCGCCTGCCTGGCGCCTCATTCACCATAATCATTTTCCGCCTCGCGTGTACCGCTTTGTCTCCTTCGCAAGTCTATCCCTGTAGGCCTATGCAAGCCCTTTTCCGCCGCTTTCGTGTCCCTGTCGCGCCTCTTGTGTTCGGGATGGCCTTCGCCATGCTATGGTCCTCGAACGTTGCGGGTCAGAGCGGCCGCTCTTCCGGTTCCGCCTCGCCGTCCGCGGCCAATGCGCCATCGGCGTCTCTTTCGGGGCGGGTCGTAAACGCTTCCACCGGCGAGGCGCTGCCGAAGGTGGAGCTTCGTTTGATGGCGGGGCGCACCCCCTCGCAGCCATCTTCCAGTACGTCCTCGGTAAGGACGTCCGCGGATGGTACGTTCCACCTGGAAGGTCTTCGCGGCGGGCAGTACATGCTCACTGTCACCCGGCGTGCCTTTGCCGCTACCTCGGCGGAGGTGCGCGGCTTCGCTTCCATCCGTAAAGCCGGCTTTGGATGGCTGGTGACCCTGGCCGACGGGCAAGCCGTCCGCAACGTGGAGATTCGCCTGCCGCCGGCGGCGGTGGTTACCGGGCGGGTGCTCGACGAAGATGGCGAGCCCATGATGGGCGTCGTGGTGGAAGCCGAACAGTACCGCTATCTTCAAGGCGCCAGGAGCCTGTTCGCCGCCGCGCGCGCCACTTCCGACGACCGGGGCGTCTACCGCATCTACGATCTCGCGCCCGGCCGCTACTTTATCAGGACCCGGAGCAGCGCTCAGCGGGCGCGCATGGGCGGCGTGTTCGTACCCGGCGCGCCGGCGGCATCCGCCTCTTCGGGCGCGGGGCGCGGCCAGATGTTCGGTGGCGGGTCCAGTCTCAACCCTGAAGAATCTTTTTCTTACCCGGATACCTATTACCCCAAGGCTCTTTCCGCGTCGGAGGCGATTCCCCTCCAGTTTTCCCCTGGCGCGGAAATGAGCGGTATTGATTTCGCGCTCTCACTCGCCCCCACGTATTCCATTTCGGGAACGGTAGCCGGCCTCGAGGCGCCTCCCGCGTCGGAGAGGTTCCCTCGAAGCAGCGCTTTTGTGACCGCCCTTCCCGCGGGCCAGTTCGCCTTTAGCGCCCCTTCCGCCATGGCTCCGGTGAATCCGGGTACGGGGGAGTTCACCATTCGGAATCTTGCTCCGGGCAATTACCAGTTGATTGCCAGAGTGAATGCGCGCGGCCGTGACGGCGTGAATTCCATCGGCGTCGCGCGCGTCACCGTGGCTAATTCCTCGGTCGGCGGGGTGAACATCTCCATCGTCGCGGATGTCACCGTGCCGGGCCGGGTGGTCCTGCCGGCGGACTTCCCTGGCGCATCGCCTGGCCGCATCGTCATCACCCCGATTCGCCAGCTATCCCCCGCGCGTTCGAGCGCGCGTGTTGACGCGGATGGAGCCTTTGAGATCTCTCTCTCCCGCGCCGAACCGCTCCGCTTCGACATTGCCAATATCCCCGAAGGGCTTTACGTCAAGAAAATTACGGTTGGCTCCATGGACCTGCTGCGGAATCCGTCCTACTCCCCGGCCGCCGACCCCGGCCCCATGGTCGTCGAATTCGCCGCCGATGGGGCAAGCCTTGGCGGCACGCTGCGGGATTCCAGGGGCGCCGGAGTCGCGAACGCCAGGCTCAGTCTGCTGCCCGTGTCGTCTTTTGCGGGGGAAGAGACCCCAGCCGGTAACCTCTGGCGGCGTACCGTCGTTACGGCCGACGATGGCGGTTTTACCATCTCCGGCATTGCACCCGGCCGCTATCGTCTTTACGCTTTCGAGACTCTCGACGCCGATCCGGCCTTCGATGCCGCGTTTCTCTCGAATTTCGGCCAGCGCTGGAAAGAGTTGGATCTCAAACCGAGAGAGAGCGCCACGGTGGAAATCCCTCTGATTCCAGCGAGCGAAACCGCCATGTACCTTGGTGAAACCCAGTAGCCGCGCGGCCTTCCTTTCCTGGGAACACGGCGGAGCGCCGGCTCGCGGTGTGGGACAATAAATGCTGGCTTTTACGCATGAGCAGCGCGTCCAGCAATCCTAAGCCGGCCAACGCCAGTTCTCCAGACGCTCCATCGGCCGATCAGGCCGTGAGTGCTTCCGCGAGCCGCAACTGGCAGCGCGTGCAGTTGGCGCGTCACCCCAAACGCCCTCATAGCCTGGATTACATAGAGCGGCTCTTCACGAACTTCGAGGAGATTCATGGAGATCGCGCTTTCGGGGACGATCCGGCCATCGTCGCGGGTCTCGCCGATTTCGGCGGCTTGCCCGTGGCCATCGTTGCGCAGCAGAAGGGGCGCGATACCAAGCAGAAATTGCACCGTAACTTTGGCATGCCAAAGCCCGAGGGGTACCGCAAGGCTCTGCGAGTGATGAAGCTGGCGTCCAAGTTCCGTCTGCCGCTGATCAGCCTGATTGATACGCCCGGCGCTTATCCCGGCATCGACGCCGAGGAGCGCGGCCAGGCCGAAGCCATTGCCGTCAGCCTTCGCGAGATGTCGCGGCTTTCCTGCCCGGTGATCACCGTTGTGATTGGCGAGGGCGGCAGCGGAGGAGCCCTGGCGATGGGCATCGGGAATCACAACGCCATACTCGAAAACGCCACCTACAGCGTCATCTCCCCGGAAAGCTGCGCGGCCATCATCTATCGGGACGCCCGCAAGGCGCAACTCGCCGCGGAAGCTCTCAAAATGACCGCTCCCGAGCTGCTTGCCCTCCGGCTGGTGGATGAGGTCGTCGCCGAACCGGGCGAGGGCGCGCATACGGATTGGGACGCGGCCGCGGCGCTGTTGCGCGAGAGCCTCCGCGAGGCGGCGGAGCGGATGAGCGCCTGGAGCGCCGAGGAGCTTATTAGCCAGCGTCACGAAAAATACCGCCGGATCGCCTCGTTCTTTGAGGAGAACGGCGCATGAACAAACCGGTTCTGGTCGGGATCGTCCTGCTGGCGGCGGTGGCGGCTTTGATGATTTGGAGCGGCTCCGGCCTTCGTGAACACCGGGTGGAAGTCTGTATCACGTTTGAAGGGCGCTCCGTCTGCCGCGTGGCGAGCGGCGCCTCCAGGGAGTCCGCCCAGCGCCAGGCTCAGGACAATGCTTGCGCGCTTCTGACGAGCGGCGTCACCGGGTCCATTACCTGTGGGCAGGTGTTGCCGGACCGGGTGACCTGGCTGCGGTAGCGGGCCGCGTTCCGCCTTGGCCGGTACAAAATCTTCATCGCGGCGGTAATTCAAATGCGCTTTCAACGTCATCATCTTATGGCGGGTTGTGTGGCGGATTGGCCGGTCCGCCGGCCAATCCGTATGCCCGGTTACCCCTGAGCGTGATACGGCGTCCAAATAGTACGATTCCGCGAACAACTCCGTACTGCGTCCGTAAAAGATTAGAGGAGTATTGAGATTTGACCCGCAATTGGAAGATCTTCCTCGGGGTGGCAAGTGTCGTGGTCGTCGCTGGCGCTGTCTACGGTGGTATCAAGTACCGCCAGGGCAAGGCCGAAAAAGTCCAGACCGCGAAAGTAGTCCGTGACGATATCGTTTCTCTCGTCACGGCCACGGGTGAGATTCGCCCGCGCAATTACATCAATATCGGCGCGAATGCCCAGGGCCGGATCACGGAGATTCTCGTCGAGGAAGGCGATCGCGTCGCCAAGGGCCAGATTCTCGCCAAACTGGAGGCCGTGCAGCCGGAATCGCAGCTTGTCTCGCAGGAAGCGAACTATCGCGTCGCGCTGGCCGATGCGGCCGGGCAGGAAGCCGCCGTGCGCGCCGCCGAGGATGGCGTGGAAAGCGCGGATGCCGCCATCGGACGCGCGCGGGCGCAAGCCGAACAGGCTCGGATCGATTTCGATCGGGCGAAGGAATTGTCGGACGCGAAGCTCATCGCCAGGCAGGAATTCGACACCAAGAAATCCGCCTACGATGTCGCCTTGGCCTCGGTGAAGGAAGCGGAAGCGGCCTATTCCCGCGCCCAGGCGTTGCAGCGCCAGGCGGCCCAGTCGCTTAGTTCTTCGCAGCGCCGCATCGCCGCGGCGAAGGCCGAGGTTACCCGCGTTCGGGATCTCGTCGAGCGCACCTACGCCATCTCTCCCCTTGCCGGCATGGTGACGAACCTGCCCGTGAAAGTGGGTGAAATCGTGGTTCCCGGCATCCAGAATTCCGCCGCCAGCCTTATCATGACCATCGCCGATATGTCCGTCATCACCGCCGAGGTCAAGGTGGATGAGACGGATATCGTGAACGTGAAGCTCGGCCAGAAGGCCGATGTCACCATCGAGGCCATCCCCGACAGGACCTTCAAGGGAACCGTGATCGAGATCGGCAACACCGCCATCCTGCGGTCGAGCGGGCTCGCTTCCTCGCAAACCCAGATATCGAGTAACGAGGCCAAGGATTTCAAGGTACCGTCGAGATGAGGCGCGGATCGAACGGCACGGGAATGATGTACTCGGGGCCGTAGCGCAGCCTGCGGCC
>CAZXBZ010000129.1:0-8990 GCA_964639135.1 uncultured Solibacteraceae bacterium
CAGGCACAAAGCCGAGGGATTCTTCCGCGCGATCCACGGCGCAAGCCCCAAACCGCGCGTTTCCCGCGAGGCCCTCCGCACCGGCGAGCGCCGCCGTCTGCTGCTCGTTGATAACAACGATTGCTTCATCCACACGCTTTCGAATTACGCCCGCCAGACCGGAGCGGAGGTCATCACTTACCGCGCGGGCTTCCCGGTGGAAATGCTGAAGGAGATCGCGCCGGATCTCATCCTCATCTCCCCCGGCCCTGGGCGGCCCGCGGAATACGGTGTGCCTGGGCTGGTACGGGAAGCGGCAAATCTCGGATTCCCCGTCTTCGGCGTGTGCCTCGGCTTGCAAGGGATGGTGGAAGCTTTCGGGGGCGAACTCGGCGTGCTCGGCTACCCCATGCACGGCAAACCCTCCAAGGTGCGCCACACGAACCAGGGCGTCTTCGAGGGGCTGCCCGCCGAGATTACCGTGGGGCGCTACCATTCGCTTTACGCGATCCCGGAGCAGTTGCCCGAATGCCTGGAGGTGACGGCATGGTCCGACGACGGCATCATCATGGGCGTGCGTCATAAGGAACTCCCCCTTGAAGCCGTGCAGTTCCACCCGGAATCCATTCTCTCCTCCGAATCCGATAACGGAATGAAATTGATGGAAAACGTGCTGCGTTCCCTGCCCCGAAGCGAGCGGACCAAGGCGTAGCCTGCCCGGAATCGAGACCCTTCCACGATGCCGCTCATTCAGAACGACGCCATCGCTCTCGGAATCCTTTTCCTGATTCTGGGCCTCGTTTTCACCACCAGCGCTTCCGCGCATCCCTTCTGGAAGCGTTTCTACGCCGTCGCGCCGCCGCTGCTGGTCTGCTACTTCGTGCCCGGACTGCTCGGCAGCGCGGGTATTCTCGACGCCAAGGGCTCGGAGCTTTACGGCATGGCGTCGCGCTACCTGCTGCCCGCGAGCCTTGTGCTGTTCACGCTGGCAATGGATGTGCCGGCCATCCTGCGCCTCGGTCCGAAGATGCTCGCGATGTTTCTGGCCGGAACCTTCGGCGTGATTATCGGCGGGCCGATCGCCCTTCTCGCGGTCTCCGCCATCGATCCCTCAATCACGGGCGGCAAGGGGCCGGACGCCATCTGGGCGGGCCTTTCCACCATCGCCGGAAGCTGGATCGGCGGCGGAGTGAACCAGGCCGCGATGAAAGAAGTTTTCGGCGTCTCCGACGCGCTTTTTGCCGCCTGCGTGGCGGTGGACGTGCTGGTGGCCAACGTCTGGATGGCGTGCCTGCTTTTCGGCGCCTCGAAAAGCCAGGCTATCGACCGGCTCACGGGGGCGGATGGCTCCGCCATCGAAGACCTGCGCATCCGGATGCGGCGCTTTGAAGAGCGGCATCTGCGGATTCCGTCAATGAAAGACCTGATGCGGATTCTGGCCATCGGCTTCGGAATTGCCGCCGCCGGACACCTCGGGGGAGATCTTCTTGCCCGCTGGTTCGAACTGCATCTTCCCGCGTCCGCGCGCTTCAGCCTCACAAGTTCGTTCTTCTGGCTGGTGGTGCTGGTGACGGCCGCCGGCATCGCGGTTTCGTTCACGCGGCTGCGCGAGCTTGAGGGCGCGGGAGCCTCGCGCGTCGCCACCGTTCTGCTCTACGTGCTGATCGCCACCATCGGCATGCGCATGGATTTGAGCGCCATCTTCTCGCAATCAGGGCTCTTTCTTGTAGGGGTGGTTTGGATCCTCACGCACGCGGTTATTCTGCTCACCGTCGGGTACCTCATTAAAGCGCCCTTCTTTTTCGTGGCGGTGGGCAGCCAGGCGAACATCGGCGGCGCGGCATCCGCCCCCGTGGTAGCCGCCGCCTTCGACCCCGCGCTCGCGCCCGCTGGAGTCCTGATGGCCGTGCTTGGTTACGCGATCGGGACTTACGGTGCGATGCTGAGCGCCATGCTCATGCGGTACGCGGCTTCTTAGCCGCCGAGACTTTTCCCAGAACTTTTGCTCACGCGCTGGGCGTTTTCGCCGATATGTCCTCTAGGAAGCACCTATATCAGGGGGGGTAGCCGTGGAAAAGTTCATCGTGGATGCCATTGAAAACCGTGAGCCCCGTCTCGGCCACGCCGTCGTGGAAGCCGGTCAGCTCACCCAGCCCATTCAAAACAGCGAGCTCATCCAGGCTGTGCGCGCCGTGAACGCCGGCGAGCTTTTCGGCGAGCGCAGCGAACTCACGTTCGTGATCGACCGCCGCAGCCACAAGGCGCTGGTACGCATCGTGGACAAGGAATCCGGCGAAGTGGTTCGCCAGTTTCCGCCTGAGTACGTACTGGCGCTCAGCGAGGAACTCAAGACCCTCATGGAAGGGCCTGATTCCGCCGATTTGAGATTTGGGCGGAGCTAAGCGGCGGCGCACCGGCGCGCGGAACCCGGCGCTACGAGGAGCAGCGCGCCCGCTCCATGTTCAAGCTCTATCGCGGACCTTCCGGAACAAGAGGCTGAAAAATGACGCAGACTCCCGATCAATTATATTTAGAATCAACGATCTATACATCCACACCTGAACAATTGATTCACCTTTTGTACGAAACGGCGATGGACGCGATCCGTCAAGGTATCGAGGCGCTGGAACGCGGCGACATCGAGACGCGCGCCCGGGCGATCACCAAGGCTAGCTCTTGCGTGATGGAACTGGCCGGATCCCTGAATGTCGAAGCCGGAGGCGAACTGGGCGTGCGCCTCGCCGTGCTTTATGAATACCTGCTTCACGAACTTCTCGAAGCCAATGCGCGTCAAAGCGTGAAGCCTTTGCGCGATTGCGAGCGCGTGCTCGGGTCCTTGCTGGAAGGGTGGACGGCCGTGATCCAACAACTGGAACAAAGCGCGATGGAAGCTCGCGAGGCCGCGGAAGCCGCCGCACCGTGTTCCGCGAATTCCCAGGAATCCACGCATACAACGGCATCCGCCCCGGTTCCGGCCTCCTCTTCCCTGCCCGGCCCCGGTGGAGAGGAGCCCGAAGCTTTCGATATCGAGGCGCTCGAGCCCGCTGTCAACATCCTGTGCGGTTGAGCGGTGAATGCGGGGGTAATGGCCAGATGACTGGTCTCGGCTTCCGGGCAGGCCATCGCCAGGTGGAAGAGGGTGACTGCTCCCGATCATCCGGACTGGGCTTTTCGGAATCCGCTCCGGGGCGGGCATTATGGACGCAGAGGTCCGATTTTATGACGAAACACCTGTTCCTTGCCGCGCTCGCGCTCTTTGCTTTTGGCCAGGCAGTGTCCGCCCAGGCGGCTGCCGCGCCGCCGAAGATCCAGACGCTGATCATCACCGGACAGAACGGCCACGACTGGCGCGCGGTGACGCCGGAACTTCGCAAGATGCTGGAAGACACCGGCCGCTTCGAAGTCCGCGTGACGGAGGAATTCCGGGGCGCCGGTCCAGAGACGCTTGACTCCTACGATCTCGTCGTTCTCAACTACTTCGAGCGCCGCAACTGGGACCTCTGGTGGGGCGATCGCGCCAATCAGGCCCTGCTCGATTTCGTGAAGAACGGCAAGGGCCTCGTCATGTATCACTTCTCCGCCGCCGCGTTCGACGGCTGTCCGGAATACGAGAAGCTCTCGGGCGGCAATTGGCGGCCGAACCAGGGACATCACAGCCCGCAACACGATTTCATCGTCAAGATCACGGACCGGGAACATCCCATCACCCGCGGCCTTAAGGCGGAACTCCCCCAGGCGCATGACGAGCTATACGCCAATCTTCGCTGGCAGCCCGAGGGCACGTATCGCGTACTGGCCACCGCGTGGGACGACCATGCGCTCTACGAAGGAAAAGCTCGCCAGCCGATCCCGGGCGCCGGACTCGACCATCCGATGCTCTGGACACTGCCCTACGGCCAAGGCCGTGTGTTTGGCAATGCGCTCGGCCACGACGTCCCCGCCGTCCGCACTCCCACGTTTGTCGCGACCTTCACGCGCGGCGCGGAATGGGCCGCCACCGGCGCTGTAACGCTGCCGATTCCGCCCGAACTGGCCGAGAAGTAACCGGCTTCCGGGCACGCGTTCCGATAGCCGCTCACAGCCAATCGTCGTTCCAGCGAGAGTCCTCGGAACGCCCCGCCGCATGACGTACGCACGCCCGCGCGTCCGTCATGCGGCCCCGTCTTTGCTCGGCGAGATCGCGGACGGTATGGAACTTCATTTCGACAGCCGGTGTCCAATCGAGCAGTTCTCCCAGGAATAGGGAATCGTATCTATTCGAGGAGGGTTCGAATGACTCGCCGATTTGCGTATGCGCTTTCCGCGATCGTGTGCCTGTGTGTGGCAGTACTGCTGGCGCAAGCGCCGCCGCTGCGATTGGACGGGTTTATCAGGGATTCCGCGGGCGCGCCCGTTGCCGGCGCCAAAGTGGAACTTTACGACGGCGCGGGGAAGAGGGTTGCGGCCACACAAACGGATGGCCGGGGGCGTTACCGCTTTCACGGGATTGCGGCCGGCCGCTATGAACTGCGTGTGAGTGCCACGGGGTTTGTTTCCCTGGCGTTGAAGATCACTCTTGGCGCGGACAAACCCGTCCGCGCAGACCTGACGCTGCGGGTGGGCGGGCTGAACGAAACGGTGGACGTTTCGAACAACTCGAAGCAGGGCCGCGGGTCTGGCTCGGGCAGAGGAGGCGCACAAGCCGGCGGGGCGCCGGGAGGCACAATGGGAGGCGTTCTGGGCGGGATAATCGGAGGCGTCCCCAGTGCCGCTCCCCCGCCCCCACCTTATCCACAGGCCGCGGAAGCTGGGCTGCCTTATCCTCAACGCATTCGCGCCGTACCGGCGGGGGAACGGGAGAACTACGGCCACTTTGCGGAAAACGGATTCCAGTCCCCGATAACGACGCCGCTCTCTACGTTTTCGATTGATGTGGACACGGCCAGCTATGCCAACATGCGGCGCTTTTTGCGTGAGGGAAAAGAGCCGCCGAAAGATTCGATCCGTCTGGAAGAGTGGGTGAATTACTTCCAATACCGCTATCCGGAACCGAGCGGAGAGCATCCGGTTTCGATCACGACGGAGATGTCGGCTTGCCCATGGCAGCCGCGGCACAAACTCGCTCGTATCGGGTTGAAGGCGAAGTCGATTGACGTTGCACAACTGCCGCCGGCGAATCTGGTGTTCCTGCTGGATGTTTCCGGCAGCATGGCAACGCCGGACAAACTTCCCCTCCTGCAACGGGCCTTTTCTCTGTTGACGGAACAACTGCGGCCGCGGGATGAGGTTTCCATTGTGGTGTATACCGGCGCCGCCGGCACGGTGCTGCCGCCGACCAGCGGCCGCGAACGGGAAAAGATCCTGAACACGGTGAACGGCTTACGCGCGAGCGGATCCACGGCGGGCGCGCAGGGCATTCAAATGGCCTACAGGACAGCGCGGGCGAATTTCAAGGAAGACGGGAACAACCGCATCATTCTCGCCACGGACGGCGACTTCAATGTGGGCGCTTCCACGGAAGCCGAACTGATCCGGCTGATCGAAGAAGAACGCAAGGGCGGCATCTTTCTGACGGTGCTGGGATTCGGAACCGGTAACCTGCAGGACGCAAAAATGAAAGCGCTGAGCAAGCACGGCAACGGCAACTACGCCTATGTGGACTCCCTGCTGGAAGCGCGGAAGGTGCTGGTGCGGGAGATGGGCGCGAACCTGCTGACGCTTGCCAAGGATGTGAAGCTGCAGGTGGAGTTTAACCCCGCCAAGGTGCGAGCCTACCGATTGATTGGCTATGAGAACCGTCTGCTGCGGCCAGAGGATTTCAACGACGACCGGAAGGACGCCGGCGAGATGGGCGCGGGCCACACGGTGACCGCCCTGTACGAGATCGTGCCTCCCGGCGTTGAGGGGACGATCCCATCGGTGGACAAGTTGAAGTATCAGAAGACGGCGTCCGCCGGATCTTCCAAGAGCGACGAGGCGCTGACCGTGAAACTGCGTTACAAGCCGCCGGCGGGAGACGCGAGCCGGCTGCTCTCCGTGCCGCTGCGCGATTCGAACGCGGCGATCCACGCGGCATCGGAGGATATGCGTTTCGCGGCCGCGGTGGCGGAGTTCGCGCAGATTCTGCGGGGGTCCGAATACAAAGGCAATGCCACGCTGGACCAGGCGATCGAACTGGCCTCGGGCAGCTTGGGAAACGACCCGAACGGACGCCGCGCGGAGTTTCTGTATCTGGTGAAGACGGCAAGAGACTTGGGGGCCAGAAAATGACGAATGCGCGCCGCCGTGCGGCGAGAGGCGACGCCGCGGAAACCGGCGACAGGCTATCGCGCTCGATTACACGGACTGGCGGAGCCCGTTACTGGCGGTGCAGCCGTTTTGAAAAGAACGGCAGCATCTCGGTTTCGATGCGTACACCGATCCGGTTCACGTGGTCGCCTTCATAGATCGCGGATTGATGGGGAACGCCGTATGCCTCCAAACGCGCGTGCAGCGTTCGCACCGCCGCGGCGATGCCTCTGTCTTGGTCTCCCGCGTCAAATGCCAGCCCGTTCAACTTCCGCAGCGCGAAGATATATTGGTCCAACTGAGCCAGCGGCGCATTTGTCGTCATGCGCGCCAGAACCTCGGGTTGCGGCGCGCCATCCTTCGTCGGCAGATCCAGATAGAGGGGTGGGTTGTCCGGGTTCGGAGCCCAGGCCGCGGCGCTTGCAATCGCAATCTTCACCCCAAACGGCGCTTTCTGAAATTCTTCATAGCTCTTGATCGATTCTGCCGGGTTCGGGCCATTCGCGGCACGTCCGCCCGCCCGCGCCGGCGTCAGGCAGCAGGGACTCAGCAGATACACACTCGAAAACACATCCGGGTGCTTCATCCCAATGCGCATCGCCCCATACCCGCCCATGGAATGTCCCGCAATCCCCCGGCTCTCCCGCGTGGCGAGCGTACGGTAGCGCTGGTCCACCCATGCCACCAATTCCTCGGAAACATAGCTCTCCCAATCGCCCGTCGTCACGGAGCTGGAATACATGCTGCCCTCGAACCGCGTGTACGCATTCGGCATGACGACAATAAATTCCGCCGACGTGCCCGCCGCGATGCCGCGGTCAACAATGGAGGGCAAATTGATCCAGTGCTTCGTTAACCCCATCCACTTGTCATCGCTGTCGGTATACCCGTGCAGCATGTAAATCACCGGATAGCGCTTCCCGGCGGACGAGGCATAGCTGGGAGGCAAATACACAGACACTTCCCGATCCGGAGAATCCCCCGAGAGGTTGCCCTCCAGCGATTTCCCATGGACTTTGGTGCGTTCGACCGTGCCAACCTGCGCCTGCTGCGCCCTCAGCGCCAGAGGCCGCCCCGCAATCATCAGCAAAGCCGCCGCCACGCAAAACGCGGCCATCGGGATCAAGCGAACGGCAGAAAACTTCCGCATCCCGCCATTCTGTCACAGCATGAAGACACGGATGAATCCGCGGGTCAAAGGAGATGAGACATCAGGGTTCGATGCGAGTGCCGCCGAATGCGAGCCATCGAGAACACCGAGACACAGAAGCCGGTAGGCGCTTCCCCCGGTTTTCGAAGAGAGGAACCCAACCACGAATCCAGCGTCGAATCTTCTCTAGTCCGCCGGAAACCGGATGACGAAGAGCAATTGCACCTGATTTGAGTTGGTTGAGGCCGGGGAGTTCTCCGACGGAGCATCCCTGGCCCACCGGACGTACCGCAGCGTCGGGCCAAATGCCCATCGGGCTTTGCGGAACTCCACTCCGCCGCCGGCGACCACACCACGAATCGACGGGTTGGTTGCGTTGCGATTGCCCGATGCTCGAAACGCGGGGCCCGCGGCGAGGAACGGGCGCCAGCCTTCGCTGCGAAAACGGTATTTCGCCAGGAACGGGATTTCCCAGGTCACCACGGTAGCCCGAGCCCGTTCACTGAGGATAAGCGGGTGATACAGAACATCGGCTTCGACGCCGAAATTGGGTGTAACGTGCAACTCAAAGGCCACTCCCACCACCCGGGTAGTCAGCCCCTGGAAGTCTCCTTTTTCCGGGAAACCTTTCGTGAGTGTCGTTCCGCCGATGAAGCCAGCGGACAGCGGGCTGCCTTGAGTGCCGCGACGAAGATTCTCTGGCGGCAGATCCACATTCATCAGCAGGCTGAGATTATTCTCCCGAAACGTGGGAAACCTCGCCCCGCTGGAGGACCAGCGCGTGTACCGGACCGTTGGTTGGAAGCGAACTGATCCCGCATGAAAAGCGAGGCCAGCTCCAGCGGTGACGCCGACGCTTCCAGGGCCGTCGAAGCCGCCGAAGGGTCTGAAAGACGGCCCCAGCTCAAGAACCAACCGCCGCCATGGTGGAGTACGATACTTGAGCAAGACCGGAATCTCGAAGATGGCTTCGTTGTAGCGCTCCACCTGCTCAGCGACCGGTGGCTGGGTTGGATAAATGACTAGCGGGGGATCGTACGTAACACGGAAGGTGTAAAGAGGCTGCTGAAAGAGAATCGCGGATTCCACTGACCAGTCCTTCGTAAGAGCAAACTCCGCCTTAGGGCCGATCTTCGGTGTGAACGAACTTGTGCGGTTGAACAAGCGGACTGTAAGCGGAGGGTTGCCGCCAACATCGGTCCGGTCTGGACCCGGGACGAAATCGTCCCCAGCATTCACCCCACCGATGACGCCAATGGAGAGCCTCTGTGCATAGCCAGGGACGGCTGCTGTCGATACAAGGGAGAGGACAATGGCAACAAGGATCTTTCGCATAGCCTGCACCAAGCCATGCGACGTGCGGCGTAAAGTGCGGTTTCATCAACTTCGGCATTCGGCGAATGTGGTATCGGAATTGGGTACCGGGTTATGAGCCTGCCGGAATGAACGATTTTTGCGTCGAAACACACAAAATGCAGTTGCTGCAAATTCTGGCTGCCGTAATATATGGGTACAAAAGATCGTATTCCGATAGGCCCTTATCCGATCCCCACCAATGAGCAGCCAGCTTGCGATTGGGGTACCTGGAAGCCAG
>CAZXBZ010000130.1:0-8968 GCA_964639135.1 uncultured Solibacteraceae bacterium
ATCGCGTCCTACCATGCGAACCTCATCTACAACGCGGGGGGCGGCACGGCAAGGGAGTTGTGCGCGATGATCGACCGGCTGAAGCAGGCCGTCCTCTCCCGTTTCGGAATTCTCCTCGAGGAAGAGGTGCAGTATCTGGGGTTCGCGGACCGGTAGCCGTCCTGGAGCGTTTGCCGCATCGCGCGGCCATGTAACGGCGCTCCGCCGCCGGGGATTACCCGCGTCTACGGTTTGCCGGCGACCGTCGCGGGGAGGCCGGAATCCGGCAGTGCCTCGTGGGTGACCGGGGTCAGGTTCGTCAGATCGGCGGCGCGGATGAAGTCGAGAACGAATCGCGCGCAATCTCCGCCGGTTTCCCGGATGAATTCAGGGCTGTGGAACTCGGAATCGGAGACGATTCGCACGGAAAGAAACGGGATTCTGAACGCGTAGGCCACGGCTGCCGCATAGGTGCTCTCCATATCCTCTACATCGCTGCCATAGGTCTCGCGCAGCCAGCGGATGCGATCGAGCTCGCGGTTCCACTGATGCCCGCTTCCCACGACGCCGGGCAGAACACGGCCGAGTTTGTAAGGAATTCGCAGAGCCTGCTCAACCAGTTGCGGATGGCTCGGGAAATAGGTGAAAGCCACGCGGTTTTCCGCGCTCCCGATGCGCATCTTGGTGGTTTTGGGGGTGATCCGCTCGAGCGCGATGCCCTCCCCTTCCTTTCCGGGCCGGGTGTTATAGGCGTTGAACTCCACGTTCTTCGCTCCCAGCACGATATCCCGGATCTTGAGGCGCGGGTCGTGCGCGCCGCTCGTCCCCTGATTCACGATCGCGCGAGGCTTCCAGCGATCGATGGCCAGCGCTGTGGCGGCGCTTGCGTTCATCGGCCCCACTTCCGTGAGAGAGACCACGATGCGTTTCCCCGCGATGACGCCGGCCCAGTAATACCACGTCCCGATCCTGACTTCCCGCTTCCCCTCTAGCGCTTCAAGCAGTGGCGCGAGTTCGCTTATCTCCGCGCCCTGTACGAGGATGTCCGCCGGCATGGAGGGTTCCGGCGGGGCGGCCGCGGCCGGTTGCGATGCCGCCGCGCAGAGCGACAGCAAAAGCAGGGCCGAACGGAAAGCGAGGAAGAGCTTCCCGCCGGAGCCGTTAGCCATGAGCCAGGTAGACGAAGCGTGCAATGAAAAGCGCCGCAAGCACATAAACCAACCAGTTTATCCGTCCTCTCGATGGGAGGAAGAGGTGAATCAGGGCATAAGCCGTGAAGCCGAACGCGAGCCCGTTGGCGATGCTGAACGTGAGTGGGATGGTAATGAGCGTGAGAAAGGCGGGGATGGCGATATCGGGCTTGCGCCATTCGATTTCGGCCGCCGAGGTCATCATCAGCGAACCCACGACGATAAGCGCCGGTGCCGTGACGGCCACGGGAATTACGCCCAGGATGGGGGCGACGAACATGGCGATCAGGAAAAGAACGCCCACCACGACCGCGGTAAAGCCGCTGCGTCCTCCCGCCGCCACGCCCGCGGCGCTCTCGATATAGCTGACAACGGTTGATGTACCGGCCGCCGACCCCAGGATGGTGGCCCCGGCATCGGCATAAAGTATCCGTTGGATTCGCGGAATGTGGCCTGTCTCGTCGAAAAGCCGGGCCTGCTTCCCGACCGCCACGAGGGTGCCGATGTTATCGAACAGGTCCACGAAAAGAAATACGAAAACAACCTCGAAAAATCCAAGGGAAAACGCCCCGGCGATATCGAAACGGAACGCCGTGGCGGTGATCTCCGAGAAATGGTAGGGCTGGGGATTCCATGGGATGAGGCCCAGAAGCACGCCGGCTCCGGCGGTCGCCAGCACGCCGATCAGCATGGCGGCGCGCACCCGGTAAGCCATCAGAATCGCGATCAGAAGCAGGCCCGCGATGGATAAGGCCGTGGATGGGTCGCGCAGGTTTCCGAGCGCGACCAGCGTTGAGGGGTCTGGCGTGATGATGCCGGCGTTGTGAAGGCCGATAAAGGCGATGAACAGCCCGATTCCGGCGGCGACGGCGGCGTAGAGTTCCGGCGGAATCGCGTTGATCACGAGCTGGCGGATGCCCGCGACGGTCAGCAGAAGAAAGGCGACGCCGGAGAGGAACACCGCGCCGAGGGCTTCCTGCCAGGGAATCCCCATGCCGAGGCAAACGACGTAGGTAAAGTACGCATTGAGCCCCATGCCGGGCGCCAGGGCAATGGGGTAGCGGGCGAGAAAACCCATCGCCAGGCTGCCGATGGCGGCGGAGAGGCAGGTTGCGGCCGTCACCGCCGCGGCCGGCATCCCGGCCTGGCTCAGGATGGAGGGGTTCACGAAGATGATGTAGGCCATCGTCAGAAACGTCGTGAACCCGGCCAGCACCTCCGTGCGCAGGCCGGTGCCAAGTGCTTCGAATTCGAAGTAGCGTTCAATGAATTGACGCACGATGACCGGGTGCTCCCCTCGGTGAAGTGTACGGGCTTCTCAGGCGTAGGAAGACATTTGCGCGCGGTTTTTTTCGCCCCGCAAGGCCGCCTGGGCTTCCGTGTAGCCGCTCTCGCGGAATGCGCGCAGCGGGTTTTCGGGAAGCCCGCGCGTGACGCGCCACTCCCTCAGCAACGGGCGCGTGTCGGTGCTGAACGCGTCGCGATAGATTTCTTCGGCGTCAATCAGCGAACAACGGTCCTGCAGCGCCGCCAGACGGCGGAAATCGATCAGCGCGGCCTTGGCGTATAGTTCCTGGGCGGTGGTGACGGTCTGGATCATCTCCTCTACTTTGTTCTTGAGATTATGGCTTTGATCCACGCCATACGTGATGTCGGCGCGCTTTCCGGTCTCCCATTCGAAGTAGAGGATTTCGGCAAAGATGCGGAAGACCTGATAAGGATCGATGGAACCGAGGGTCAGGTCGTCGTCGGCATAGCGGCGGTCGTTGAAATGGAAGCCGCCGAGCATGTCCTCGCTGAGCAGCCAGGCGACGATCTGCTCGATATTTTGAGCCTGGTAGTGATGGCCGGTATCGACGAGGACCCTTGCTTGCGGCCCGGCCTGTTTCGCCAGGATGCAGGCCATGCCCCAATCGGCGATATCCGTGTGGTAGAACGCGGGCTCGAAGGGCTTATATTCGATGAGCAGGCGCTGGAAAGAATCGAGTTGCTGGTGCAGCCGCGCGAGGGTTTCCGTGAACAGGCTCTTGCGCCGGCGGATACTGGCGGAGCCGGGGAAGCTGGAGCCGTCGGCAAACCACAGCGAAATGTCCCGGCTTTTTGTGCGGCTGCCGATTTCGATGGAGTCCTCGATGTGCTTCATCGCTTCGGCGCGGACGTGCGGATCCGGGTTGCCGAGCGAACCGTATTTGTAGATTTGATCCTGAAATACGTTGGGGTTGATGGCGCCGATCCGAACGCCGTACTTCGCCGCGTAACCGTTCAGGGCATCCACGCTCGCCAGGCCGTCCGGGAAATCCCACAAGACGTGAACGGCAACACTGGGGGTGCAGCCCGTAAACACATGAACGCGGCCGGCGTCGCTCAATTTTTCTTCGGTGCAGGTAGCCGCCGAGACCTGAAGAAACTTCCCGAATCGGGTACCGGTATTCGCGAAGCCCCAGGACGGCACTTCGATCTCAAAGCTGTCGAGCGCTCGCAGAATTCGCTCCGCGGAGCTATCCTCGCGCGGCGGAAGATTCGTGTTGGTCATGTCGCTTACCCGCGTAAAAGTATCTCCCACGCCAACCGGGGATGCAATGAGAGACCGAAGCTCCAGGCTCCGTGGTGGTTCCGCGGCGGGATGCGCCGTGATACGATTTCGACGCGATGAAGCATTGGCTCCGTTTGAACCCGTCCCGCCGTTCGATGCTCAAGGCCATGTCTCTTGCGCCCGCGCTGGCGCCGGCGTTCGGCCAGAATTTCGCCGATACGAAACCGAAGCCGCAACAACTGGCATGGCAGGATCTCGAAGCCGGCGTTCTGATCCACTTCGGGCCGAATACCTTTCAAGACCGTGAGTGGGGCGACGGCACGGCGGATCCTTCGGTTTTCAACCCAGGGGAACTCGACGCCGAACAATGGGTGCTGGCGTCGAAGGCGGGCGGCGCGCGGTATCTGGTGATGGTGGCCAAGCACCACGACGGCTTTTGCCTCTGGCCGTCGCGGTATACAAGCTATGGCGTCAAGAGCAGCCCGTGGCGTGGCGGCAAGGGCGATTTGGTGAAGGAGGTAGAGCGGGCGTGCCGCAAGCACGGGCTCAAATTCGGTATTTATCTCTCGCCGTGGGACCGGCATGAACCCGCCTACCAGGATGCCGCCCGTTACGACACTTATTACGACAACCAGATGCGCGAACTCTGCACGGGGTACGGAGAACTTGTCGAGATCTGGCTGGATGGCGCGGGCAGCGAGGGTCACGTTTACGACTTCGACCGCTACGTGAAGACAATCCGTACCTATCAGCCGAATGCCACGATCTTCGCGGATACCGGATTTCTCCAATATGGCGACGCCCGCTGGGTGGGCAATGAGAGCGGCCATGCTCCGGAGGAGAACTGGAACGTCGTCGACCGGCTGGGCTACCTTCGCTACCGCCCGGTGGAGGCGGATACCCCTCTTCGCGAGAGGCACTGGTTCTGGCATCCCAACGACGAGAGCAGTCTGAAGACCCTGGACGGGTTGATGGAGATTTATCACAAGACCGTCGGCCGCGGCGCACAACTCGTTCTCGGCCTGGCGCCGGATAACCGGGGGCTGCTGCCTGATTCGGACACCGCGCGGCTGAAGGAATTCGGCGCGTTGCTTGAGCGGATTTATTCAAGGCCTCTCATTTCCGGGCTGGATGTATACGAGAGTGCCCGGGTGGCATCGCCGTCAAACGGCGTTCATCCGCTGGCGGATGCCTCCGTGCTGTTCGACGTGGCATCTGAAGCGCACTTCGCGGCGGCGCCGCTCGATCGTTCACTCGATCTGGTGGTGAATCTCAAGAAGCCGGTGCGGTTTGACCGGGTCCTGATACGAGAGTGGCTGGGTGACGGGCAGACCGTTGCCAGCTATTCCGTGGAGGCGGCGCCGGGCGTAAACGGCGGAGCCTGGCGCGAGGTGGCGCGCGGAACCACGCTCGGGAACAAGCGAATCCATATTTTCCCGAGCCTCACCGCTGGCGCGCTGCGCCTGCGCATCCTTAATGCCATTGGCCCCATTCGAATTCGCGGGTTGCAGGTCTACGGCGATCCCGCCGCCTAGCGGAATGAAGCCGGCGGGGAGCCGTGGCGTGCGTACCGGCGTCTGGAGGCGAAGAAAATTCCAATAGTTGCCCGACTGCGTTATCATGGAGATGGAACCACAGTGGGCTTCGGCCCACTTTTTTATTGGTGAAAGGAGTGCCTCCAGCCGGGCTGACGCAACCAAGGTTCATGGAATCCGAACTTTCACGGAAGATTCACGAGATCGCCACGCGAATTGCCGAATCCGAGGGCATGGAGGTGGTGGAGGTGGAAGTGCGCGGCGCCGGGAGCAGCCGTCTGATTCGTGTGACCATCGACAAGCCGAGCGGGGTGACGCTGAACGATTGCGAACTGATGTCGAATCAGCTTGGAACCGTGCTGGATGTGGAAGATACCGTGCCGGGGGGAGGCTATAAGCTGGAGATCTCGTCCCCCGGAGTCGAACGTAAACTATTCCGGCAGAAAGACTTCGATCGTTTCGCCGGGGAGAAGGTCAAAGTCGTGCTGAAACAGCCGCGAGCGGGCCGCAAGACCTTCGAGGGTGTGCTTCGCGCCGGCGCTCCGGGCGAAATTGTGATCGAGGTCTCGCCCACCGTGAATGTCAGCGCGCGTTTGGATGAGATCGCGCGGGCGAATCTGAAATTCGATTGGCGATAGCGCCATCACCTGAGCCGCAATTTATTACGATAAGCGCCGTTTCACTACGACAAAGGCAGTGAACGCGGGGAGGACAAAAGACCGTGACGAATCTGCTTACCAGTATTGACATGATCAGCAAGGAAAAAGGCGTCGATAGCCAGATTGTGCTCGACGCCGTCCGGGATGCCATGCTGGTGGCGGCGCGCAAGCAGTTCAAAACCCAGGAAGACATGGCGATCGAATTCGACCAGAAGACGGGCGAGATTCTGATCTTCATCGTCAAGCAGGTGGTGGAAACCGTTGAGGATCCGCTCAATCAGCTGACCCTTGAGAAGGCCCGTTCGCTGAACCCCGAAGCGGAGCTGGGCGGCGAGATTCGGATCGGCAAGTCCACCGAGGGGCTGGGCCGTATCGCGGCTCAAACCGCCAAGCAAGTGATCATGCAGAAGATCCGCGAAGCGGAGCGCGAGACCGTATTCCGGGAGTATAACGACCGGATCGGCGAGATGGTTCCCGGTTCCGTCAAGCGGATCGAAGGTCCCGACATGGTGGTGGATATCGGGAAGAGCGAGGCCAGGCTGCCCAAGCGGGAGCAATCGCGGCTTGAATCCTTTTCGATGGGCGACCGTATCCGCGTGATTATCAAGGCGGTCGAGAAATCGGGGAAGAGCCCGGGCGTGATCGTTTCCAGGGCGGACCCCGAATTTGTTGTACGGCTTTTTGAACAGGAAGTGCCGGAAATTTACGATGGCACCGTGGTGGTGAAGGCTTGCGCCCGCGAGGCCGGCGAACGAACCAAGATCGCGGTTCTGAGCAATGACCGCGATGTGGACGCGGTGGGCGCATGCGTCGGGATGAAAGGCATGCGCGTGCAATCGATCATCCGCGAGCTTCGCGGAGAAAAGATCGACATTATTGAATACTCGGATGACCCGGCGACCTTCGCGACCAATGCGCTGAGTCCGGCAAAGATCACGCGCGTGGCGATCGTCGACGCGGAGCTTCGGCACATGGAAGTGATTGTCGACGATACCCAGCTTTCACTGGCGATTGGAAAAAAAGGGCAGAATGTCCGCCTCGCCGCGAAACTGCTGGGCTGGCGTATCGACATCAAGAGCCAGGAGGAAAAGCGCCAGGAAGTGGAGATGGAGATGTCCAATCTCGTCATTCCCGGCGATGGAGTCTCCGCCCTGTTGAGCCATGGGTTGCCGGAGGTGCTGCTCAACATGCTGGTGACAAGCGGCGTCGGCACGGTGGAAAGCCTCGGCGCCATGACTCCCGAGCAACTCACGCGCATCCCAGGGATGATGGACGAATACATCGTCATGATTCAATCGGCTGTATTGAGTTACTACAGCCAGTTCGAGGCCGCAATGCTCGCCGCGCAGCAGGAAAGCAGGGAGTCCGCCGCGCGTCCCCCGGCCCGCGATCCGTTGGCCCATCTCTTCCCGAGCAACTTTGGCGAGGAGCCCTCCGCCAGCGAGCCGGAGGCAAGCGCTCCGGAAGCGGTGGAAGACGGCCAGAGCACCGGCGATTCGGGTGAAGAAGGCGGAGAAGCGGAGGAATCCGTCGCGGAACCGGAGCAGGGCGTCGTGGAAACCGGTGTGTCCGCCGCTCCGGAGGATCCAGCGAGCGATCTTCAACCGGCCGGCGCGGAGAAACAAGAGACAGAGAATCCGGAGGAGCAGCCGGAGAACGGCGGCGGTACGGAAAATTCCGAAGCAAATCCTGTGGAAACTGTTTCAGAAACAGCGGATAACGATGTGGAAATCGATCCGAACGTCTCAGAAAATTAGGTGATTCTGGTACGATGAAAGATCGGTCCAGGCTCCTGAAATCAGCGAAGAAAGGGCATTTGACTTCATCCCTCCGCCGTGCGTACCGCCCCGGCGTCACGATGAAGGACACGCGGCCGCGGTAACCGCCACGATTATGTCGAAGATGAGGATCAACGAACTCGCCCGCGAGCTGGAAGTAAAACCCGGGGTAATCCTGGAATTACTCCCCACGCTCGGCGTGCAGGGCAAGACGACGCATTCGCATACCATTGACGCGCAGGCCGCGGAGATGGTGCGCAAGCGCCTCACCGCTCATGGCGAAGTCCTGGATCCCGGCTCCGGCTCCGCGGTGGATACACCGGCGGCCGTTGTTGATCGCCCGGCTTCACGAGAGAAACCCTCCGGCGAACCCCAGGCCGCCAAGGCGGTCTCCGCCTCCACCGCGGCAAAGCCGCCCGTGGCGGAGCATGCTGGAACGCTCGCCGCTTCGGCCGCGCCTTCCGGGAGGCCCGCCGCGGTGGCGGAAGCGGCGCCTCAAGCGTCTCATCGAGAACAGAGTTCCCCGGCAAGCGGGCAAGGCGAGGTGCAAGCCACCGCCTCCCGCGGCGTCGAATCCGCGCCCCCGCCGCGGATGGCAACCTCTGCTCAACGGCCCCTAACAAAGACGGAAATTCGAAAATCTGTGCCCAGCTTCTCCCCACCCCTATCGAGTCCAGGGAAAGACCGGCCTGTCGCGCCGCCACTGCCGCCGCCGCTCCGGCGTCAGGCCTCCCCCATTACGCCGCCGCTTGCGGGTTCCGTCGAGGCGGAACATGAGCCCGCGCGGCGAACGGTCGGGGCGGGTTCGCTCCTGCCGCCACCCCTGCGGGCAAAGCCCGTGGAGGCCAAACTTTCGCCCTTCCGTCACGAAGATGAAAAGGATGGTAAGCCGGAGGCGGCCGCCCCTGTGGAGACGGCCGTGGCCGCGCCCGAACCTCACCCGAGTGTGCCGGCTTTGCCGGAGCCCATTGCTCCCGTTCCGCCCGGACCTCCGGTACTCGCGGAACCGGCGGCCGCGGATCGCGTGGCGGAGCAGCCGGGGTCGCCGGAACTCCCGCACCCAGCGGAATCTCGTACCGAGAGGGCCCGGGTTCAGCCGTCCGCCATTCCCGGCGCACCGCTCAGCCCGGAGCACCGGCGGACGCCCGCGCCCCGAAGCATACCAAGCATCCCGGCCCCGGCGATGCCCGCCCCTCCGGAAGCGCCGGCGGTGGCGAGGCCCGATGCAACCCGGCCGGCCGCGCCCCGCCCAGGGGAGATCATGACGTCCCTACCCCCGCAGACTCCGGGTCTC
>CAZXBZ010000131.1:0-1939 GCA_964639135.1 uncultured Solibacteraceae bacterium
ACCTGCACTTCACAACAATTCAATAATATTATGTTTATAGCAGTCTAAATTATTAGAGAAAATAATAATTCTTGTCATATACTCAAACAATTCCTTCAGGTTATGTCTTAGCGCCACTGAGGCTCTTCCGGTAACACCGGCTGCGATTTGGATCAGAATAGAAGAGGTTTTGTGGTGATTCTCGGACCCGCCGGAACCGTGCCGGTGAGAAGGCTTTCACTCCTGGAGATCCCGCTCGATGCAGCCAGCTAGCTCCCTTTTGTACCTGCACAAGCGAAGGAGTGGTCATTGATGATTGTCCACTCTCATCTGAAGCTTTTTATTGCGGCCGTTCTCTCCTTGGTCTTCCTTGTCGCCGCGAGCTTTGGGCAGGCGATTGTGCAGCCGTTGTTCGTTGCCCCTCCGTCGAGCGCGGCTGCCGCGGCATATCGGATTTCGTCTCCATTCGATCCGGTGGAGAGACTTCGAAGCAGGGCGGCGGGCTTCGATGTGAATGCGTTAAAAAGCCTCATCCATGCAGCCCAGGGCAACAAAGGTGAACTCCGCCATGCCGCTGCTCCCTCGGCCGGGCTGAATCTCTTCGAAGATACGTTCGTTCCTTTTTTCGCGGAGTCGATTCGTCCCACCGACGATCAAGTTGGCCAGATACTGTCGGGGTCGGTGGGTTATGCGCGCGATGGGCACGCGATCATCACGGTATACCAGGGAGCCATGGCCGCCTCGGTGAGGCTTTCAAACGGGGAGTTCTACCAGGTATTCGTTCCGGCGAATGGCTATGGCGAAGTGGAGCAGTGCCGTTTCCGCGGTTATCTACACAACGAGACCGACGTTCTGGTTCCGGATAGAACGGGTGAACCCGTGGCCGGGGATTCTCGTTTGCCAAAAGACGGAGGGCTGCTCCAGTATGCGAACGCGGCGGACGGGCAATCGATTATCGACGTCATGATTGCCTACACGGCGAGGGCGCGGGAGGCTCGCGGCGGCGTCGCGGGGATCCTCGCGCACATCAATCAGGTGATCGCCGAAACCAACCAGGGGTTCTCGAATAGTAGCGTCGCGATCTCATTCCGGCTGGTTTATGCCGTCGAGGTCAGCTTCGACGACTCTTCGAGCGCTGTCGATTACGGTATTGTCCTCCCAGCCCTTCGAGACAAGAAAGACGGTTCCATGGACGAGGTGCATGCTCTCCGCGACCAATACGGCGCGGACCTCGTATCGCTCTTCATCAGCCCGCCATTGCCCTCCTCCGGCAGTTTCACGGTGGGCATGGCTTACCTCCTGGACAACAATCCGGCTTACTTCGCGTCTTCCGCTTTCTCCGTGGTTCACCAGGCCTATGCGGGAGGGTCTTCCCTCTCATTCCCTCACGAAGCGGGGCACAACCTCGGTTTGAACCACGACACTGCTAACGGGGGTGCGAATGGGGGCCTCCACAAATCCTCGGTGGGATACCAGCAAAAGCAATCGAGCCCAACATTTTTCACCATCATGGCGTATTCATCGGGTTGCGGGGGCTGCACGCCGTTGAACAACTTTTCAAATCCGCGCGTTAGCTATTCGGGTATTCCAACGGGAATTGCGGGCGACCTCGACGCCGCGGGCACCATCGACGCGGCCGCCACGCTGGAAGAGGTTCGTTTCGCGGCGGCCAATTGGAGCACCGCGGCAGCGGGGACCTGTTCCTATTCGTTGAACGGCGCCACAACCTCGCAAGGAAGCGCTGGCGGCTCGCTAAGCGTGAACGTTACGGCGGGCAGCGGATGCTCCTGGACGGCGCAATCCAACGCTTCCTGGATCACCGTGACATCCGGCGCAAACGGCGCCGGCAACGGCGTCGTGAAGCTTTCGGTGGCGCGGAACACGGCGGCCAGTTCTCGCACGGGAACAGTTACTATCGCCAGCCAGACTTTCACCGTGCAGCAGGCCGCCGCGCCGTGCA
>CAZXBZ010000131.1:2039-8913 GCA_964639135.1 uncultured Solibacteraceae bacterium
GTTACTCGCTCAGCGGCACGCTTGGCTCCATCGGGGACAGCGGCGGCTCGCTCGGCGTGAACGTCGTCACCGCGTCGAATTGCTCCTGGACGGCGCAGTCAAACGTCCCCTGGATCACCGTAACCGCTGGCGCAACCGGCAGCGGTAATGGCGCGGTTGCGCTATCCATTGCGCCGAACACCGAAACGAACTCCCGCACGGGCACGGTAACCATCGCCAGCCAGACTTTCACCGTGCAGCAGGCCGCCGCGCCGTGCAGTTACTCGCTCAGCGGCACGCTTGGCTCCATCGGGGACAGCGGCGGCTCGCTCGGTATAAACGTTGTCACCGCATCGAATTGCTCCTGGACGGCCCAATCCAACGCTGGCTGGATCACCATAACCGCTGGCGCAACCGGTAGCGGCAATGGCACGGTGAACCTCTCCATTGCGCGGAATACAACAACCAGCGCGCGCACGGGCACGGTAACCATCGCCGGAAAGACCTACACCGTGCAGCAAGCGGCGGCGCCGCCGGTGATTGTATGCACTTACAGCGTCGGCGCCATGCAATTTGCATTCGGCCAGGCTGCTCAGTCGTCCACGCTGCAGGTCAGCACGGGGAGCACTTGCGGATGGAGTGCCTCATCGAATGTATCCTGGATATCTGTTTCACCGTCCGCGCCGGCACTGGGCAACGGGACAGTAACAATCGGCGTCCAGGCCAACACCTCGGCTTCGCCGCGCACGGCAACCGTGACCGTTGCCGGGCAAGCCATAACCATTACGCAATCAGGGCAGCCCTCGGTGCCCGTGATTACGCTGTCTCCCAGCCAGATCGTCCTTTCCGCCGTAAAAGGGTCTCAAACTTCGAGCTGGTCTTCCGTGCTGATTGGCTCGGATCAGCCCGGCGTTGCCTTTTCGATTGGAACCGGACTGCCGGCATGGCTCGGCGTGTCGGCTTCTTCGGGGGTCACGCCGGCGAGTCTCCAGATTTCCGCGAATCCCACCGGGATGGAGCCCGGCACGTACTCGGCCAAGATTCCCATTCAATCCTCGGGAACCGCGAACCAGGATCTCAGCCTCAACGTTACCTTCAGCGTGGAGGGGGATACGGTCATCCGGTCGAGTCCGCGTTCTCTTTCCTTCCGCGCATCGAGCGCGGACACGGGGGTATTGTCTCAGTCCATACAAGTGAAGGTTTTCGGCTCGGACACACCCGTTCGGGCACTTGTCCAGGGAGCGGCATGGCTCTCAGCCTCCGTCGGTCTGGCCGCAAACATCTGGGTGGTCCGGGTGAACGCGGATCCACGCGGGCTGGCTCCGGGCGTCTACGACGCGAATGTCGGAGTTTCCTGCGTTACCGCAAGCTGTGAATCCGTGTCGATTCCCGTGCGTCTTCAGGTTACCGGCTCCGCCCCCGCGGCCGGCGCGGGAACGGAAGGAAGCTCCATCCATATCGCCTCCGGCGGGATCGTGAATGCCGCAAGCTTCCAGCAGGGCATCACGGAAGGCTCGTGGATGAGTATCTTCGGCACCGGCTTTTCCACGGAAACCAGGGAATGGTCATTGGAGGATTTTGACGGCTCTAAATTTCCAACGGTGATCGCGGGTGTATCGGTAAAAGTGAATGGCCGCACCGCTCCCATACACTTTGTCGGCCCTGGGCAGATTAACTTCCAGGCTCCCGCGAAGATTGGCGCCGGCTGGGCATTGGTGGAAGTGGAAACTCCCAACGGAACGGACCGGGCATACACCTACGCCTCAAGGGAGAACCCCGGCTTCTTCCAGGTTGACGCCGCCGGCCAGGTGGCCGCCTTGCTAAGTGACGGACGGGCGCTGGGGCGCCTGCCGGACGACCCCGCAACGGGCGCCAAGTGGACCGTGGCCCGGCCCGGCGACATCATAGCGATTTACGGCACGGGCTTCGGTCCCACGGATCCCGCCGTGGAACCGGGCTTTATCTACTCCGGGGCGGCGGCGTTGGTCGCCAAGGGAACACTGCGCGTCTCCATCGGTGGAGTAGAGGCAAAAGTGGAGTTTGCTGGGCAATCGGGCGGAGGGCTGAACCAGATCAATGTTGTCGTGCCATCCCTGCCGCGCGGCGACCATGAGATTCTGGCTATCATCGACGGCGCTCTCACGCAGTTTGCCGGAAAACTCGCCGTGGATTAGCGCAACCTTGCGACCGCCGCCCGCACGGCGGTTCCGCCATCCCTTTCCGCCGGGTGAACTGTAGATTGCGGGCTTCGCGTCCGCAACCGCGCGCCTCCCCAGCCGCTTGAGATTTTTTGATGCCCGCGATATCCTCAGCGTTCCGATGACTCGCGGCCGCGAGTTCGGCGCCGCATGGCCGAAACGCGCCGTACGGAGGATTTTACTGATGTCGCGTCTTCAAAATCTGCTCCTGGCGGCCGCCGGATTGCTCCTGGCGGTCGCATCCGCCTCTTCTCAGATCCCCCGGCCCGAGTATCCACAGCCGCAATGGGAACGCACGGCATGGCTCTCTCTCAATGGCTCGTGGCAGTTTCGCTTTGACGTGGAGGATGCCGGGCTGCGCGAGCGCTGGTACGCCTCCGAGCAGAAGTGGACCCAAAATATCGTGGTCCCGTATGCCTGGGAAACGAAGCTGAGCGGCATCGGGGTTACGGAATTCAGGGAGCGGGCCTGGTATCAGCGCACCTTTACGCTGCCCGCGAACTGGCCCGCCAGGCGAACCCTTCTCCACTTCGGCGCGGTGGATTATCATGCACACGTCTGGGTGAACGGCGTGCTCGCCGGCACGCACCAGGGCGGTAATGTTCCGTTCTGCCTGGACATCACTCCACTGGTCACGGCGGGCGGCAACCGCATCACCGTTCGCGTCGAGGATCCTCCATCGGACCGCTCCATCCCTCGCGGAAAACAGTATTGGGAACCCAAATCACAAAGCATTTTCTATACGCGCACCAGCGGCATCTGGCAGCCGGTTTGGATCGAGAACGCGGGAGAGAGCTATCTATCCAAGGGCCGTTTCGAGTTCGACCATCGCGGGAATGCGCGCTTCGATCTGCGTGTTGCCGGAGCGGTATCCGAACCCCTGGACGCTCAGGTTGAGGTCTTGTGGGAGGGTTCCGTCGTGGCGCTCTCCCGGGGCGGGGTGAAGGACGGCCGCGCGATGGTCTCGCTCTCCGTGGAAAACCCTCGCGTCTGGTCGGTCTCGAATCCGAATCTCTATGATGTGCGGCTTACGCTGCTCCGGCAGGGAAAAGCGATCGACACCGTAAAGTCGTACATCGGCTTCCGTTCCGTCGAAGTGCGCAACGGGGAATTCCTGATGAACGGCCGGAAAGTCTACCTGAAATGGGTCCTCGACCAGGGATACTGGCCCGAAAGCACGCTGACCCCGCCCACCGACGAAGCGATCCGGCGCGACATCGAGCTCACAAAGCAAATGGGGTTCAACGGCGCGCGCAAACACCAGAAGGTGGAGGATCCCCGCTTTCTCTATTGGGCGGACAAAATGGGCTTCCTCGTCTCGGGCGAGATGGCGAACACCTTCCCCACTCGTTACGACGAACGCTCGATGACGCTCTTTACACAGGAGTGGATGGAAGCTGTCGAGCGCGATATCAATCACCCGTCTCTGGTGATGTGGGTGCCGTTAAACGAAAGCTGGGGCGTTCCCGACGTCGGCGATAGCCGCCAGCGGGATTATATCCGCGGCCTTTACTACCTCACGCATGCGTTCGACTCCTCCCGCCCGGTGATCTCGAACGACGGCTGGGAAAATGTAGAGACCACGGATATCCTGGGTATTCACGATTACTCGCCGAACGGCGCGTTACTCCTGACGCGGTACCGCGGCCTCGGCGGCCGCCCCGGCGATGTCGTCCCCAGCAATGGGAGGCCGGCTCTCGCGCCGGGCGCCGTTTACAATGGCGCGCCATACTTCCTGACCGAATTTGGAGGCATCGCCACCATCCTCGAGGGCCAGCGGACCGCCGAGAATGCCTGGGGCTATTCCGGCGTCGAAAAATCTCAACAATCCGCCCTTGACCGGTTGAAGGGCATTTACACGGCGCTGGAGCAACTCCCGCGATTTATCGGGATCTGTTATACCCAGCTCACCGATGTAGAACAGGAAATCAACGGCCTCTACACGGCGGATCGAAAGCCCAAATTTCCACCCGAGGAGATTAAAAAGCTTAACGAAATGCTGCGCTAGCCGCCGTGATTGGGCCGTGATTTGCCCGGCGGTGGCCGAAACCTCTCGGATGCTACGATGGAATGCGATGGCCACAACTCCCGAGAGCCTGCCGCTGGTTGTGATCATCGGCCGCCCCAACGTCGGCAAGTCCACGCTCTTTAACGCGATTACGGGCACGCGGCGCGCCATCGTCGGCGATGAACCCGGCATCACCAGAGATCGCATTAACGGCACGGCCACGCATCTCCGCCGCCGCTTCCGGCTTACGGATACTGGCGGCATTATCGCTGACGATAAAAATTTCATCCCTTCGCGAATATTCCAGCAGGCCCGGTTTGCGCTCAACGAAGCGGACGAAATTATCTACGTCATTGATGGCCGGACCGAGATCACCGCGGCGGATCGCGACCTGCTTACCCTGCTGCGGGGGGAAGGCAAACGCGTCACGCTGGCGGTCAACAAGATCGATGCACCCTCCCGTGAAAGCCTGGTGGCGGGATTTTATGAACTCGGGCTCAGCGACGTCTTCGGTGTTTCCGCGGAGCATCGCCTTGGAATCCGGGAACTGCTCGATCACGTGACGCGCCATTTCCCGGAATACGCGGAGGCGCGGACCTCCGTGGAAGAGGCCGCCACGCCGGATGACGAAGCGCCCGCCAAGCCAGCCATCAAGACCTCCGGGCCCATTCGCGTCGCCATCATCGGCCGGCCAAACGTCGGCAAGAGCACGCTTCTCAACGCCCTTACGGGGCAGGAACGCGCGATCGTTTCACCGATTGCCGGCACCACGCGTGACGCCGTGGACGAACTTGTCTCCTGGAAAGGCAGCGAGTTCCTATTCATCGATACCGCGGGGATCCGGCGAAAAGGGAAAACGCGCCTGATGGCCGAAAAGCTGAGCGTCGTGATGGCGCGAAAGCACATGGAACTCTCGGACGTCGTTCTGCTGGTGATTGATGCCGAAGAAGGAATTGTGGGCTCCGACGCGACCGTTGCGGGTTACGCCCATGAAGAAGGCCGGGCGATAATCATCGTCGTCAACAAGTGGGATCTGCTCCCCTCGGCCGGTAAACGCCAATTCGAACGCGATCTGCGCGACCAACTGAAGTTTCTCGATTACGCTCCGGTCATTATCATCTCGGCGCTGGAAGGCAGCGGCGTCAATCGAATCTTCCCGGCCGTCCAGCGCGTATACGCGTCCGCCACAAAACGGATCGGCACCGGAGAACTCAACCGCTTCGCCTCTTTCCTCAACATTCGCGAGGCCAGCAAGATCTATTACATGACCCAGGTGGCTATCCGCCCGCCCACCTTCGTCCTCTTCGTCGATCGCTCGGAAGAACTGCATTTCTCCACCGAGCGCTACGTGGTCAACCAGCTCAGGGAGGCTTTCGGGTTTGAAGGAACGCCGCTCCGCGTGAAGATGCGCGGCAAGAAGCGCAAGGGCGCGAAATAGCCATTCCGGTTAGCGCGGCGCAAGCATCGTCACGGCCGTTGGGGAATGGGCACTCAACGATCGTCGCAACGCGGCCGGGCGCAGCAGGTCCACAGCCTCTCGATACGCCTGCTCCGCCTCGATGCCTATCGCCGCCCGGTAGCGGTCCGCGCGCTCGCGGTAGTCGTAGCGCTCGTACTTCGGTACGGGCAGTGTTCCAGAGGAGAGCCACCGGCTTAGAAAACTCTCCCCGCGCAGCCATCTCCGCGCCCTTGCCACTTCGCCGGGAATCGATATTTGCCGCAATCCCGCGGAGATCACAATCTCGCGAACCTTGTCCCCGTCAAGCGGCCTCTCGGGCCAGTCGCCGGGCAGGGAATCAAGAATGGCGGAGAGACGTCCGGCCGCGTCCACGGGTTCCCAGCGCATCCTGGAAAGCCCCAGCACGAAGCTCCCGCGCCCCAGAATCTCTTCGATTCGTGGCGCATCCTTACCGGTCACGCTCACGATCCAGTTTACGAGGTCCACGATCGGTACATCCCGGCGCTGTACGGGGTTCATCGAGATTGCGCCCGCGTCCTCGGAACTGATGCGAACGCGCAGAATGGTGGATTTCGAAAGTTCCATTTGCCGGCCGGTCCTAGAATACTGCTACACTCATTCTCTTCAACGCCCGGGCGCATGCAAGCCCTGTTTGCCGTTGCCGGCCGATGGGCGTCGCCGGGAACCATTGTGTGACGTCTTGAAATGGGGAGGAATCTCCCGGCCGCGGCCAGGGGCGATGTCCGCGATTGCGCCCATGTCACGCCGCCAGGGTATCGAAAGCGGTTTACGGAGAATTTGCACGGAGTGGCTCAAAATCCCATCGAGAGAATCCTGCGCGACGAGATCGCGGCGAGGGGATCCATTTCGTTTGAGCGTTTCATGGAGGCCGCTCTGTACCACCCCGCGCATGGCTACTATCGCCGCGCGAAAAAGCCCATTGGAGCGCACGGAGATTTCTATACCGCTTCTCAATTGCAGCCGGTCTTTGGCGTATTGATCCGCGGCTATATCGAACGGCTTTCCGAAGAGCACAACCTGCCGCGGCCGCATTCAATGATTGAGTTCGGGGCCGGGCGCGGCGAGATGGCCGAAGCGTTCGCCGGCTGGCATTACCAGGCCGTAGAGGCAGGTTCTCCCGCGCCGGATTTATCGCGCGCCACGGTCATATTCGCGAACGAACTCTTTGATGCGATGCCCGTCGTATCGGCCATCCGTGCCGGGTCCGCC
>CAZXBZ010000132.1:0-8880 GCA_964639135.1 uncultured Solibacteraceae bacterium
CGAGGCCGTGCCGCAGCTTGTCGAGATATTCGAAATCGCCCGTTCCGTCCTCCAGGTTGATGTCGAGGTCCGAGGGGGGCTTCACGGCGGGATAATTATGCAACTGATGGATGGAAAGCGTGAAGACCGTCTTGTCCCTGGCGAAGATAAAAGCGGTTCCATTGCCCTGGTGCACGTCCACATCCACCACCACCGCCTTGCGGATCAGCCGCTCCCGTTGCAGTGCTCGAATGGCGACGGCCACGTCGTGAATCGCGCAGAATCCTTCTCCGTGGTCTGGAAACGCATGGTGAAAACCGCCGCCCGCATTGTATGCCGCGCCGTGTGTAAGAGCCAGGCGGCCCGCTAGCGTCGTGCCGCCGGCGGCCAGCCAGAAGCCTTCAACCATCTGGCGCGAATAGGGCACTTCGAGCTGTAAAATCTCCTGGTAGCTCATGGTGCCCTTCTGAAGCTTTCGCACCCAGTCTTCCTGATGGACGCGCAGCAGTTCCTCGTCGCTTGCCGGGGAAGGAACCTGAAAATCGCTTTCCGCCACCTCGCCTGTTTTCAGCAGAAGTTCGCGGATCATCCGGTACTTTTGGGTGGGGAAGACGTGGTGACCGAAGTGCAAATCGTACTTTTCGTGATATACCAGCGGAACACGCGCCATCGTCTAGTTATCATGTCACGCCCCGTTTGGGGCCGGGGCAGGCGCCTGCTCCAATCCGTGCATGCTGCATACTGGCGTCCCGGCGGGCGACAATGGAGAAGGCGATCGATGCGAAGCCCGCGTACAGGCGTCTGGTCTCCGCGACATGGCTCAGCGAGAGCCGCGTGATTTCCGCAACGTATGGAAACGTGCTGGAAGCCGCCCATGATTGCCATGAAGGAATGAGGAAGACTCCGCAGCTTGTTTCAAAATCGCGAGTGCGGCCCGCTCGTCCGCGTATTGCGAACTGGAAGCGGCGCACCCTGATCGGCGCTTCGGGGACGGCGCTTGGCCTGACTGGGGCCGCGTATGCCGCGTACCGCGCCGCTCCAGGGTTCTGGAAGAACTTCTATGCGGATCTTCAGCGCCCGATTCTGCAACCCGCCTTCATTCCAGACCCCGCGTCATGGTCCGATGAAGGCATCCATGCGGCGTGGCTCGGGCACAGCACGGTTCTGCTGAAGGTGAACGGATTCACCATTCTGACGGATCCAATCTTCAGCAACCATGCCGGAATTCATCTCGGCGTGGTTTCCGTGGGCGTCAAGCGCCAGGTGCAATCCGCGCTGGAACCGGAAGATCTCCCAGATATCGACCTGATCCTTATCTCTCATGCCCACATGGATCACCTAGACGTTCCCTCCCTGCGCCGCCTGCAGAATTCGGGGACGCGCGTGCTGATGGCGCGCCACACCAGCAGCCTCATCCGCGGCTTGCGCTTCGCCGAGGTGCGGGAACTGGGCTGGGGGGACCGCGCGCGCGTGGGGCCCGCCCAGGTGCTCGCGACCGAGGTGAACCACTGGGGCGCACGGATGCGCGTGGATACCTACCGCGGCTACAACGGATATCAAATAGAGGTAGACGGAGCTTCCATCGTCTTTGCGGGAGATACCGCGCGGAGCGATGCGTTCCGCCGCCTCCGTTCGCGCAAGCCGCATTCGCTCGTCATCATGCCGATCGGCGCCTACAATCCCTGGATCAGTTACCATTGCACGCCGGAACAGGCATGGAAGATGGCGTCGGATGCCGGCTTCGAATTTTTCATGCCCGTACATCACCAGACGTTCGTGCTCAGCCAGGAACCCTCCGATGAGCCCATCGAGAGATTACTGCGCGCCGCGCATCGGCATGAGGACAGGGTCGCTCTTCGTGAAATTGGGGAAGAGTTTCATCTCGGCTGAGACGTTCACGGAACCAGGTCCCGTTCCTGGCTATTCACTGTAATCAGCCGGTGTTTCACGATCGCGCGGAACTCGTAGCTCCGCGCCGGGTCGAGGCTGGGGACGGTCGCCTGAAAACGCCCGTTTCTCGTGAGCGGCATTGGCGGTGTGTCCATCCACGGCTCTGGATTGTCATAGAGTTCGTCAACCCGCTGCTTGCGCCGGTATTGGAAGTGCCCTTCCACCTGGTCGCCATCCGCCAGGCGCGCGAGATCCGCTTCAAAAATGGCGATGCCGCGAGCCTGGTCCCACACGCCCCGAGACGCCGTCACCTGGGGCGGCGAGAAGCCCGGCCTCGCGTGAGTGATCTTCAGGACGATGGGGTTCGGGCTCCGCCGGTTGTCATAGAACCGTTGCGCTGGCGTCGCCCGGATCTTCAGCCCTTCGCCGGTTTGGACGAATGTCGTCCGGGGAATGACATCCGCGCGGTACTCCAGCACCTCTCCGCTCTGGCCAAGAACCGATACCTCGGTCTTCTCGCTCGCTTTTACGCTCAGCAGCGTGATCTCCTCCGGCGTTCCCCACTTCCAGCCCTTCCCCCGCGGCACGATGGCAAAGACGGTATCGCCGCCTTTCTGTTTCGTGAACCAGATGTCCTTCTCGTTCGTGATGATCCAGGGCCGCGTGTCGTGGATCGCGTCCCGGTTCGCCATCATCCACATTCCGATCTCGCGCAGGCGGTCCGATTGCTCTCGCGGCAGTTCGCCCGTCGGCATCGGCCCGACGTTCAGCAACAGATTCCCGCCCTTGGCGCGAGTTTCCACCAGCAGCTCAATCAAGTCGAGCGCGGATTTGTAGTTTTCATTCACGGGTCTGTACTGCCAGGAATTGCCCATGGTGATGCAGCTCTCCCAAGCCCCCTCGGGCGCGGTTCCCGGAACATTCTGTTCGGGCGTGGAGATGGCGCCCCTGGTAACGACGGTCCGTGGCTGTAAATCCCATGCGAGCTCCCGCAGCCCTTCCGCCGGTCCGTCGATGAAGAAATAATCCACCGGACCGTAGTTTGAATAAAGTTCCCGCACTTGCGCGCGGTCGAGGGCCATCAGCCCTGGGTTATTTACCGGGAGCACTTCGTCGCGGTTGCGGTCGATCGGCTTGCCGTTCTGGTGGAGCCAGTGGAAGTCGTCCGGCGAAAAATAGAAGCCGATCGCGATGCCCTCCTCGCGAAAGGCGTCCACTACCTCGCGCGTGACGTCTCGCCCGAAGGGCGTGTTGAGTACGTTGAACTTCGTGGATTCCGTGCGAAACATGCAAAAGCCCGAGTGGTGCTTTGTCGTGAATACGACGTATCGCATGCCCGCGAGCTTGGCCAGCCGGGCCCAGGTTCGGGGCTCGAAGCGGTCTGGCGCGAAATATCCCGGCAGCTCGCCGAAGAAGCGTTCGGCGTATTTCCGCGAGGCTCCCGCCAGGGAGTGGCTGATGGTGGGGCCGGTTGCCGTATCCACGCCCCAGTGGATGAACATACCGAAACCAAGATCGCGCAGACGCTCCACCCGCTCCGCCTGGTTTCGGTTTCCCGCGCCGGTGGCTATCTCCTGCGCGCTGGCCACGCACGGGAGGGCTGATGGAAGCGCCAGAAACGCGAGTATGAGTATCAGGATCTTCCTTATGCGGATTTGTGATGAAACATCCCGCGGCGGGCGGCAGCATTGAATGGCCATGCTCTATTCTCACTGAAAGGCCGCCGGAAGGTGGCGCGGCGTCCGGGCTGGAGGGAACAGCGGGTATGCGGCGCGGAGGCGCCAGTGTTCCAGAAAGACAGGGGGTGCGGTGAGTTCGAACTGGAGCTCACCGCGCCCCGCGGTGCCCATTACGGGTACGGGTTGGAATCGTTGCGGCCTAAACGAACTTGGTCTGGCCGGGCAGCGGCATCGGCGTGGGTTCGAAGCTTCCATCCCAATCGAGGTGATCGGGAAAGAGTTGCTGGGTGCTGTTCATGGCCTCGTCCCAGGTGACCGTCTGGCCAGTGTACGCGGCCATCCGTCCCATGATGGCGAGCAGCGTGGAGGTTGCCATCCGCTCTCCGTCATTAATACCCTTGTTCTGCCGGATGGCCGCGAACAGCACGTCATGCTCTTGCTGATACATGTCGTTCCGTTTGCCTTCAAAGGACCATTCCGTTTGTCCGGTAATCTTCGGCACGGGCCCTCGCCCGATCGTGCAAACGCCCTTCGTGCCGATAATATAATCCGCGTTCTCGTTGTAGCAGCCCGTGATTTGGCGCTGTCCGACGAAAGCCCGCACATTGTCCGGGTAGAGGTAGTTCACCTCGATATGGTCGAAGATGTTGCCGCCTTCGGCCGGGATCTGGCGGCCGCCCACCGCGACGCAGCTCACTGGAGGATGGTCGTGCATTGCCCAGGCCACTTTGTCGATGGAGTGGACGGCTTGTTCCACCAGCCCATCGCCGCAGAGGTGGACGAAGTTGTACCAGTTCGCGATCTGCCACTGCACGTCGGACATTCCGGCCGGCCGTGTGCTCGCCGCCGGCATCGGTTTCACCGGGCTGGTGTAATACGTGGCGTAGTAGGCCACCACGCTGCCGATCGCGTCGTTCTTCAGAATCTGGTCGAATGTTTCCACAATGTAGTTGCTGTAGCGCCAGCAGAACCCGGCCACCACGTTGAGGCCCTTTTGCTTTGCGATCGCGGTTTGTTCCAGCACGCTCCGCACGCCGGGCGCATCCACGGCGATGGGCTTTTCCACAAAGAGGTTCTTTCCCGCTTGCACGGCGTACTTGTAGTGCATTGGTCGAAAGCCCGGCGGCGTCGCGAGCAGCACCACGTCCACCCCGCTATCGATCACCTTCTGGTAGGCGTCGAGCCCGAGGTATTTGTGGCTATCCTCCACCAGCACCTTCTCGGCCGCGCGATCCTTCATCGCCCTTTGCAGCGATTGCAGACACCGGTCAATTCGTGCCGGAGCCACGTCGGCTACCGCTGTCAGCACCGAGTAGTCGTCGGCCCGCAAGGCCTGTGATGCCGCCCCCGTGCCTCTTCCTCCGCAGCCGACCAGCCCCACCTTAATGCTCTTGCCGATATCGGCCGCCCGGATGAACGCGGGGAATCCGGCGACTGCCGCCCCCGCCACGCTTGCCTTCAACACGTCGCGTCTCCGCGCGCCTTCATTCCTTATCGTCGCCGGTCGAGGTTCGGCCGCGGGCGATTTTGCCAGATCCTGGCGATCCATCATGAATTCCTCCTTAGTCCGTCCTTAACGGCGCTTTTTCCGTATTGAGTGTATCGAATTCGCGGCGTGCCGGCGTGACGGAAATACCGCTTGTTGCAAGGAGTGTGTCTGGGCTCTTTGTGTTTCGCCAGCTATGTTCGTGAGAGGAGCGCAGCTGGATCGTAACGGCCAACTCCAGTGTGCCGGCGCGCATCATCAGCCCTGTGAAATGGGATGGGAATTCCTACAGCAGAGTTGCTTCCCGGCTCTCACTGCCCGTGCTTTTGTGGACGTGCACAAGCTCCACGGTGCATGGATCCGGACGGGCCGCCGTGGAAGCGGGCAAGTGCATCCGCCACCAGTCTCGCGCTTCCGTGCGTCTCCAGGTTTGCGCATCGCGGCACCGCGTAAGCATCGAGGCCAGCTCATCCGCGGATTGCGGCCGGTGCGCCGGATCTTTCTCCAGGCATTGGAGAATAATGCTCTCCAGATCCTTGGGCACCTCGTTATCCGTTCTCTGGGAGGGCGGAATCGGCGCCTCGGTGACGTGCTTCAGAATCGTGGCGACGGCCGTTGCCCCCTCGAATACCTGCTGGCCCGTCACCAGCCAATAGGCCACGCAGCCAAGGGAATAGATATCGCTTCGCGCGTCGATTTCCTTGGAGCCTCTGGCCGCTTCCGGGGCCAGGTAGGCGGGTGTGCCGGTCGTCGTGCCATCCTGTGTCAGGGATTGGTCTCCTCCGTTCCCGACGTGTTTCACCAGGCCGAAATCCAGCACCTTCACGAAATCGAAGTTTCGCCCCAGGCGGCAGACGAAGATATTCTTCGGCTTGATGTCACGATGGATCAGCCCCAATGCGTGCGCCTCGCTCAGGGAGTCGCAGATCTGCAGCAGGAAATAGATCGCCCTCCCCGCCGGCACCGGTCCGAAGCGCTTCACCAGGGAATCGGAATCCATTCCATCGAGCAGTTCCATTACATAGTAGAAGCGCCCGTCCTGCGTCACGCCGAAATCGTAGATCTCGATGCTGTGCGGGCTGCGCAGGGCCGCCGTCGCCTGTGCCTCGCGTTCGAAGCGAGCGAGCGCGGTCTGCGGGCTGGAGGAACCGTTCGACGCGAAGCGAATCACCTCCGGCCGGATCAGTTTGATCGCGGAGCAGCGAGAGAGCATCCGGTGCTCGGCGCGCCATACCTCGCCCATGCCGCCCGCGCCGATCAAATCCGTCAGCTTGTAACTGCCGATATCCTTCGCGCTCTCGAGGCTGCGCCCAAGGGAGTAGAACTTCGTCGACAGAGCGGCCGTGATTACGGCCGTAACGTACACCGGCAGAAAGTGCGTTAGCCACGCGCTCCCGTCCATTTCCGCGATCCCGCCCATCCGTTCGCTGATGACGAAGGCCAGCGGCGCCATCGTTGCGGTAACCAGCGAAATTGGAACCGCGACGCGCGCCTTCGCGGGAATGATAAAGCCGAAAAGCACAATCCACGGCAGAATCAAGGCGTATTCATGATTTGGTGATTCCGGCCGAAGCCGCAACTCGTTGAGGCGCAGCATTTCGAGAGCGAGCGCGCCAAGATATTGGAAGAGAATCCCCGCCCGCAGCGCCAGAAAGGCCGGTGCTCGGTTCGTGCTGGCGATCAGGGCCAGCGCCATGCCGCCCAGCACCAGTACCGCCAGCGATCCGTAAACCACAATCGCGGCCGGTGTGTCCGTTGGGGGCGCGGTGCGGCCCATGAACCGGGCGAGGGCGTAAAAGAACACGGACGCCGTTACCGACATCCACCCGATCCAGCGCAGGCGCGCGAGAGCGTCCTTCACCATCGATGGCGTCAGGTTGAAGCAGGTGCTGATCGAATTCGGCGTGGCGTCCACACCCATTCGCACACGCGGTGCGGAACTGCCGTATTCCGGTATGGCCATGTCGCTCTATTGTAATGATATGCCGTTTGTCTCGATCGATTTCCCGGTTTTCCCTCGGGATCTCGCGCCCGCCGGCGTCTGGCGGTTACGCGGTGTCCCGCCGCGGCCGCGACGCCGTAATCCCCTGAGGTATCCTAGGAGAGCCTTGCGGATGTGGCGAAATTGGCAGACGCGCCAGATTTAGGTTCTGGTACTCGAAAGAGTGTGTGGGTTCAAGTCCCTCCATCCGCACCATCTCGAGTGGAGCCGCAACGCCAAAAACGGATGGCGGAGCCCGAACGGAGTCGTTCGTTTTTCCTCCTGTTTTGCAAGACAGTACTCTTTTCCACCGTTTCCACCTTGTCTCGCGCGGTTCCTTATCCTGATGGCGCGAAATTTCGGGTAGAATTCCCTTAAAAGCTCATGTCGATAGCGTATTTGCAATACGGTGGAGATCAGAAGTTTCACCTGGAATCCGGCAGGATCTGCCATATCGGCCGAAGCCTGTCGAATGAGGTGGTCGTCCAGGACGCCGAGGTCTCCCGCCATCACGCCTCCGTCGAGACGAGGGCTGGAGATCACATCCTGACGGATGCCGGCAGCCGGAATGGAACCTGCCTCAACGGCGCCAAGATTACGGGGCCCGTCAAGCTGAAGCACGGAGACCGTATCGAAGTGGGCAATACGGTGGTGGAGTTTCACCGCCCGGATGGCGGCCTCGGCGTCGGCGTATTCAGTGAAGACGCCACCATCGCGGCCACGCTCTCGCCGCCCGTCCAGCTCAGTTTTGTGTTGTCGATGACCGGGTTCGGCGATTTGGCTCAAAACGCGGATAACGCGCGGCTCGATACCGCCCTCGCGGCCTGCCGCAATCAACTCGCGCAGGCGCTCGATCGCCACTCGATCCGCGATGTCCGTTACGCGGGAGACTTGCTCATCGGCGGTGTTACGGAACCCGGCGGCATCGGCGTCCAGGATGGCCTGGAGCGGGCGCTCCGCGCGGTCAGCGATCTCGCGATCGCCCTGGAGCAGTTGCCCGCGCACGCGGGCATCTTCGGACGCATCCAGGTGACGGGCGGCCTGTGGCTGCAGGAGTTCGCTGGAGCGGAGAGCGCGCCGGTGAGTCTGACGAATGCTCTCGCTCTAGCCGCCGAGGCGGCTCAAAATGGGGGGGCGTCTTTTCTGCTGAACGCCGCGAGCGCGGCAAGAATCCGAGGCTGGAGCGAGTCCGCCGAAAAGCACCTTGTGGAGCCCTCGGGCAGCGCGCGGCGGTTCCCCGGTTCCGCCGCCATCCAGCTATTCCATTTGGCTCAAATTCTTCCGGTTTAGAGCTCCGGAGCCGTGCCGGCCGTTGCCTGGCCGGGCGTCGTCACGCCGGCCTTGCGGTGATATATACGCCAGCGCCGTTCGTCAACGATTCCGTTCTTCGTATCCCACCAGGGGCGGAGATACCGGTACGTGTAATCCCAGACCTTCTCGTAGCGTTCCGGATCCAGCCCTGGCGGCATCACCCCGCGGGTATCCCATAGCGCGTACCAATCGGCATCCGGGACGTTATCGTACGCGGTCGCGGGCAGCCGGTCGCGGAAATGGAGAGCGCGCGCGTTCGTGGAATCCAACTGCCCTACCCAGTCGAGTTCCGGCAGGTAGAAATGGATCATCATGCCCTGGACGTTCCGGTAGACGATGAGGCGGTCGCCTGCCTTCGCATGATCCTGGAGATACTTTATAACCGGATAATCGATGGTCCGGTTCTCCAGGAACTGGCGCATCACAATGCTGTAGCTCGATTCCACGTGATAGTTGATGTCCGGCCAGAAAAGCGCGCCGGCGAGCAGCAGGATCGCGAACGCGGTTTGGCCCCGCCGGAACCATTCCGCTACCATGAGGCCGGCCAGCACGAT
>CAZXBZ010000133.1:0-8821 GCA_964639135.1 uncultured Solibacteraceae bacterium
GCCGGCACCGTCAACCACGCCGTCGCCGGCCGTCTCGCCCGGCGCGCGGCACGCGCCGAGGCGCAGCGCCTGCAGCAGCGCGGCCTCGCCGGGAGGGGACGCCATGGCCGCAAAGACAAGTGAAGGCGGGCCGTCCGGCTTCGTCCGTCCTCAAAGTGTCGAATCGCTTCATGCAGAGCATCGCACCAACCCGGCGTCTTGTCCCCCTTGCCATGCGCGTGGGGCTATTGCTTGTTTTCGTGTGGGCGATCGGCGCTCAGCAGCCGGATTTTGAGTACTCGCTGGCGTCCTCGGTGAAGGCGGGCGCGTTCGAGGTCCGCAAGTCTCGCGATCCCAAGACCTCCCGTTGGCACGTGGAGATTCTCCGTCAGGGGTCCGTTCTCTTCCGCAGCTCGAACGGCGCCAAGACCGCCGATGATCTGTTGCTGACCACATTCCCGCTGCTCGGCGGCCAGGAGAAGCAGATCGTCATCGAGGAATATACCGGCGACGTTTTCTGTTGCACGTATAACTACGTTCTCAAAGCCGGCGATTCGCTCGACGTTCTCTACTCGAGCACGCAGTACCCGGTGGGCTTCGGGCTGGTGCCCCAGGATTTCAACGGCGACGGCGTTTATGAACTCGTCACTACCCTTACCCGTTTCGATAATTTCCTCAATCTCCCGCATGACGTCTCCCCGGCTCCGCGCGTGATTTTCCGCTACGACCCGAAAGTGGGCCTCTATGTCGTCGGTAATCTCGAGTTCGCGGCCGTCGTGCTTGAGGACGTGGAGAAAGAAAAGCGGATTGTCGAGGAATTGCGCGCTGGTCGCGCGGAGGGCAAGGCCGCTGACCGCGAATGGCGCAGCCAGTACACCGGCTCCGTGCTGAATGTCGCCCTCTCGTATATGTATGCCGGCCGCCAGCAGGAGGGCTGGGCCTACCTCGTGAGCAACTACGATCTCGATGACCGTGAAGTGCTCGTCGCGAACCTTCGCTACTACCTCCTGCGCTGCCCGATTTTCCGAAGCATCCACGGCAACGCCGGTCAGTTGCGCCGGTCCGGGATGAGTTCGAACGAGTAATTTTCACCGTATCGCGCTCCTCGCCCCGTCCGTCTTAAATCCCTTGCACTCTGAATTCCATAGTGCGTCCGCCGCGCTACAGATTTACGGCTGGTCCGCCGATCCTTTGTTATGATGAGGTCACCATGAGCCTGCTTTCACCGCGTCTGCAACTGAAAGTCGCTCAGAAGCAGATTCTTACACCGAGCCTCGTGCAGATGGTCACGCTGCTCCAGTTGAACAAGCTGGAGTTGCGCGAGATGATCAGCCAGGAGCTCGCCGAGAACCCCGTGCTCGAAGAGGGTCTGCACACCAGTGAGGAGGAACTCACCTCCCAGGAAATCCAAAGCCTTATCGAGAAGGAACGAACCGCCGAACCCGCCGACCAGGGCTTGCTCGATGCGCTGCGCGGGAACGGCGAATCGCCGGACACGGACGACGCGCCGCGCCCGGCCGCTGCCGAAGCGGGCGATACTCCGCTTCCGGTCGCCGCCGCGGGCGATTCGGAATCCCCAAGAGAAGAGGGAGACTCGCCGAAGGAAACGGACCCCTTCGATGAGATTGACTTCGGGGAATTCTTCAACGATTACCTGGACCCCGGCTATCGTACGTCCGCTCCCGAACAGGCCGAAGGCCCCACCTTTGAGACTTTCCTTTCGAACCCGGTGAGCCTCGGGGATCATCTCCGGCAGCAATTAAGTATTGAAGTGCTGAACGGACCGTTGCGCGCGGCGGCGGAGGCCGTCATCGGCAACCTCGACGACAACGGCTATCTCGGCTCCACCGTCGAGGAACTCGCCGAGAGCGAGGCGATTCCCCTCAACCTGATGGAAGAAGGGCTGCGCGTGGTCCAGTTGCTCGACCCTTCCGGTGTCGCCGCGCGCAACCTGCGCGAGTGCCTGCTGCTCCAGCTCGCCGATCTCGCCGAGGAGGATAGCCTCGCCTGGCGCATGGTGGAAGAGCACATCGAGTGGCTCGATGGCCGCCACGCGAAGGAACTCGCGCGCGCCCTCAATTCCACGGCCGGGGAAATCGACGCCGCCATGGAGCTGATTCGAACGCTGGACCCCATGCCCGGCGCGCGCTACGCCACGTCCGGCGCTCAGCCCGTCGAGCCGGAAATTCTTATTTTTAAGGATGGCGATCAATGGGTCATCCAGATGCTAGACGACGGCCTCCCGCAGTTGCGGCTGAACCGGGGCTACCGCTATCTGCTCGAGCGCGGCGATTCGACGGATAAAAACGTCCGCAATTATGTGAAAGAGCGATACGCTTCCGCCCTGCAACTCATCAAGAATATTGAGCAGCGCAAGCAGACCATCCGGCGCGTGTGCCAATCGATTGTGGAAAGACAGGGCGAGTTTTTCGAGTTCGGGCCCGATCGTCTCCGCCCCATGATGATCAAGGAGGTGGCCGAGGAGATTGGCGTTCACCCCTCCACGGTCAGCCGCGCCGTGGCAAACAAGTACGCGCATACGCCGCAGGGCACCCTTGAACTCCGCTTCTTCTTCACCGAAGCCGTTCAAGGCCCCGCGGGCAGCACAACCTCCCTGCTTGCCGTCAAACGCCTGGTGAAGCGAATCATCGAGGAAGAAGACGCCGCGAAGCCGCTCACCGACGAACAGGTCATGGAGCGTTTGCGCGCCGAAGGCATCGATGTCACCCGCCGTACGGTCGCCAAGTACCGGGAAGATCTTAGAATCCCATCCACCCACCATCGGCGGGTACGCAAGTAGCCCCCGGCCGATTTCTTGGAGGACTCATGAAAATTTCTTACTCCGGCAAAACGGAGTTCCTAAGCGAAGCGCAAAAGAAGAAACTCGGTACCCGTTTGTCGAAGCTCGCCAAGTTTCTGGACACCCGGAAAACGGAAAGCGAGCTGCACCTCGTCCTCAAGGTAGTCAAGCGCAGCCATCGCGCCGACCTCACCGTTCGTTTTCGGGGCGATACCCTTGTGACCTCGGGTGACGGCGCGGAAATGGCTCTTGCCGTCGGAGAGGCCATCGAGAAGCTCGAGCGCCAGCTCACCCGCACGCGGGAGAAGAGGCACGATTCCCGCACCCGCGTCGCCGTCCGCGACGATAAGCGCGGCAAGACCGCCATCTCCAAGGAAACACTGGCGCCGTCCTTCCGGGAGATGGAAAAGGAAGTTGTCGCCCAGGTTCCCAACTCCGCCGGAGCCGTGGTTCATCGGGTGAAGCCGGTTTCCCGGCGGAAGCCCCTCACCGTGGACGAAGCCGTGCTCACTTTCAAGAAAAACCAGCGCTTCAAGGTATTCCGCGATTCGGATACCAGCGGCGTCTCCATCCTTGTCCGCCGCGACGATGGGGAGTTTGATCTGATCGAGTCAAACCCGTAAAACCCTGGGCGGTTGGCCGGGGAGCGGCGGCGCGCGACACCGCCGCTCCCTTCCATGCCAATCCGCCAGGGTTTCGAATAAGGTTCCACCGCCATGAGCGATTCTCGGGTCTCCGCGTCCGCCATTCCGCAACTGGTCATCATCACCGGGCTCAGTGGTTCCGGCAAGGGCACCGTCTTGCGCAGTCTCGAGGATGCCGGTTACTACGCGGTCGATAATCTGCCCGTCGAATTGCTCGCCACCTTCAGCCAGCTCATCAAGGAAAATCCGGGCATCGAAAACGCGGCCATCGTCGTCGATATCCGCGAAGAAGCGGGCCTGGCCAAGCTTCCCGATCTTTACCTCCAGCTCCGCGAACAATTGCGCACGGCCCTGATCTTCCTGGAGGCCTCCACGGAAACCCTGCTGCGCCGCTACAGCGAAACGCGCCGCCCGCACCCTCTCGGGGAGTTCACGAAGCTCGAGGACAGCATCGACGCCGAACGCATGCACCTCGCGCAAATCCGCGAACTGGCCGATACCGTCATCGATACCTCCAAGTTCAACGTGCATGAACTGCGCGATTACGTGCGGGCGCGCTTCGGAGACCACGGCGAACAGACGCCGCTCCGCATCGCGGTCACCAGTTTCGGTTTCCGCCATGGAGTGCCGGAAACCAGCGACCTCGTTTTCGACGTGCGCTTCCTCCCAAACCCCAACTACATCCCGGAATTCCGGCACCTCACCGGGCTTGATCCCCAGGTCGCGGCCTATGTGCGCGATTTTCCCCAAACCGTGGAATTTCTCAACCGCATCGAAGATCTGCTCGTCTACCTCATTCCCCACTACATCCGCGAGGGCAAGAGCTATCTCACGGTCTCCTTCGGCTGCACCGGGGGGCACCATCGTTCCGTCATGATGGCCGAGGAGGTGGCCCAGCACCTGCGGGAAAAGGGTTATAGCGCGAAAGCCAGCCACCGCGACACCAATAAGGCGGTATAGCCGCGCCAGTCAATCCGTGCCAGTCAAGCCGCTCCGCGGTCCACCCTGGTCGTGCCCCACATCTTCAGTGGCGATACAAAAAACACTTTCACGGAAAGCAGGGCCGCCAGGTTCATCAACAGGAAGGTCCGGCACATCGATGCCAGGCGCTTCCCCGGAAGAGTGCGGGGCAGCAGCGGATCGGCGAGCGCGCACGCGAAGAATGCCGCCTCACCTCCAAGAATCGCCCATTTCCAGCCGCTGCCCGGCAAAAAGAAGCTCGAAACCAGCGCCGTCCCGAGCGTCCAGGGCAGCAGCAGCCGTCCCAGCTTGTGGCCAAAGAAGTGCAGCCACATCCGGTGCGGCAGCAGCAGCCTCGGATAGATCCGGTAGGTCTGCCACATCCCGCTCAGCGTCCGCATGCGGCGTTTCCAGTCCGTGCCGTCCTTTGTGGCGTAGTCGTAGGCGATGGCCGCCGGGTCGAAGACGATCCGGAAACCCCGCAGATACGCGCCCAGCGGCATCACCGCGTCATCGCCCAGCGTTCCCGCGGGCAGCGGCCGGCACAACTCGCGCCTCATTGCATAGAGACACCCCGTCGTATTGAACAGGCTCCAGATCGCCGAATGCCGCGCTCGCGCCCAAAGCTCGTAGCGCCAGTAGAGATCCATATCGGCCTGTTCGCCCGCCGCGCCGCCGGGCTTGAGAATCCGCAATTCGCCCGTCACGGCTCCCACGCTCGGGTCGGCGAGGTTCGCCGCCAGGTGGCGCAGCGCCTGGGGGTCGATCTTTTGGCGCACATCGCAGAAGAAGACTGCTTCGCCGGACGCCTGTTCGAGGCCCGCATTCAGCGCGGCCGCCTTGCCGCTCCGGGGCAGCGAGAGGGTCTCCACTCCGCGTCCGGCGAATCCCCGCGCAATCTCCAAACTCCCGTCGGTCGAGCCATCGGAGATCACGATAATCCGCCGCTTCTCTTGCGGATAATCGAGCCCAAGCAGATTTTCGAGCTTCTCCGCCAGGAACTCCGCTCCATTGTGGACCGCCAGGATCACCGTCACCGCCGGCGTGTAACGTGGATCCTTCAGCACGGCTTTTTCCTTCAACGGAACAAAGCGCAGCCCCAGCGGGTAGCCCGCCAGAAAATACCCGGCCAGGGCCAGACTCGCAAGAAAAATGATGACGCTCAGATCCACGACTTCTCGTTTTTTCTCCGTGAAGCACGCCTGAGGCGAGACAAAAATCTAGTTAACACCGCGGAAGAGTCTTTCGTAAATATCGACAACGCAATCCGTTGAGTATTTCGTCACGATTTCTTGGCGGGCGGCGATGGACATCCGCTGGCGTGCCTCTTGATCCTCGCGGAGGCGGGTGAGCGCGCGCGCGATTCCGTCAATATCTCCGACACCGGCTGTAAACCCGTGAATGCCATCCTGGACGAGTTGCGTGTTGGCCGGAATGTCGCTAACCACGGAGGGAAGGCCGGTGGCCATCGCTTCGGAAAGCGCGCATGAAAAGCCTTCATTCGGGGATACCAGCGCGAACGCATCGGCTGCCCGCACCCACAAAGGAACGGTATCCGGCGTCACGCGCCCCGTGAAGGTCACGCGTCCGGCCAGATCTGGCTGAGCGGCCACCCGCGCCTCCAGTTCCTTGCGCTGTGCGCCGTCCCCGATAAGCACCAGCCGCATGCCCGGCTGCGCCGCTGCCTTCGCGAATCCATCAAGCAGATCCGTCAGGCCCTTCTCCGCGGAGAGCCGTCCTGAATACACGATCACGAAATCATCGGCTGGCAGTTGCAGTTGGCGGCGCAATTGAGCCTTCGTATCCGCCGCCACTGGAGAAAAAACCTCTATATCCACCGGGTTGGGCATGAACAAGGTCTGTCCGCGGGGAATGCCCGCGGATTCCGCCTCTTCCACCATTCCTTCATTCAAGAGCATCACCGGAACCCGCAGCCAGCGAAGAAACCGCAACTCCCAGCGCCCCGCGCGCGATTGCCTCAGCGGCCTGATGGTATTGCTGCCGCTGAATTTCATGAAGATCCGGTAGCCTAGCAGCGCGGCGGCCGGCAGGCCGCCAGCAAGATGCAATCCGGGCATTAGAAAATACACAATCCGGAACCGGCGCCGGTTTCGGAGCAAATGCCACAAAACACCGAAAGAGAACTGGATCGCGGGAAGCGTTCCCCGGGATTCGGAAGTGAGAATTCGAACCGGAACTCCCATCGGATCCGTCCATGGGCCGCGCTTGGGCATCGGAGAACCGCCCGCGCACAGAACCAGAACGCGATATCCACGCTCGATCAATTTTTTTGAGACACGTTGTGTTTCGATTTCCGTGCCACCCAGCACAGGCGGGTAGGTGTGGGAAATCAGAATGATCGATTGAGGTTTCGCCAAGTCGTCGCCTTGTTTATCTATCGTAGTCTCGCCGCCCGTCGTTACCGCGGAGGCGCGGTTTGTTTATGCGGAGCCGCCACCGGCACTTAATGTTGCCCCCGCCCCCGGAGCCAGTTATCGAAGATTACTGCAAACCAAAGCTGCGGAGAGGTTTCTCGCCGGTGGAGCGAACGGTTCACTGTCTCTGAAAGCGCACGCTGGTCAAACCATCCCATTGTCGCCGCGACGCTCGATTCTCCAAACCCGCGCAGCTCCGAACTCCAGCGATCGAGCAGCCAGCGCTCCGCGGGAATCGAGAAGCCTGATTTCTCGCGTTCCGCAACGGCGGCGCCCAAACGCCGCCGTGCAATCTCCCGCAAGACGGCCTTAAGTTGTCCATCATGAAAGCGGATGGAATACGGCAGTCGTGTCGCGAATTCCCAAACTGTGTGGTCAAGCAGTGGAGATCGTGCCTCCAGCGCGTGCCACATGGTTGCTCCATCCACCTTCACCATAAACTCGCTCAGGAAGTGCTTTGATTGATGGAATCTCAGTACGTCATCCAGCAATCGGCGCGCGGAGGCCAGTGAATCGGGTACATCCCGATGCGCCAGGTGGCGGCCCTTCAGCATGGGGCCCAGGATGCCGCGTTCCTCGAAATAAGGAATTCCCAGCCGGACGCGCGCATAAGCGCCAACGCCGCCGAACGCATAGCTCAGAAAGTTATGAGCCCGCCTGGCCTTCGGAATGGCTTTCAGCGCCGGGCGAAAGAATCGCCAGGCACTCTCGAATAGAGCGGGTGAACGGCTGGCAAGGAGTTGCGCGCGCCATGCGTTAAGAAAGAACGGATAGCCGAGAAATACATCATCGCCGCCGTCTCCCGTCAGCACGACGGTCGCGTGCTTCTTCACCGCTCGGGATACTCTCATCAGGCCCAATGCCGATGTCGATGCAAATGGTTCTGAATAAGCATTGCGAAGTTCTTCAAACGGATTGGCGGAATCCTCACCGATGGCGACAACCTCGTTTGAAATTCCCAGCTTCCGCGCGGTTGACTGTGCCGCTCTCGTTTCATCTTCGGGATCCCCCGGTGTGCCCACGGTGAACGAGCGAACGGATGAGCCCGAGTTCGCGAGCGCCCAGCAGACTAAGCCCGAATCCACGCCCCCGCTTAGCAGCACTCCGATTGGGACATCGGCGGCCAGCCGCAATCTCACCGATTCAACGAGCAGCCGTTCAGTCTCCTCCACCGCTTCCTCGAATGAAATCGAGCGGTCCTTTGCCTCGGGCAGTGCCCAGTAGCGGTTCAAGGATGTTTGTCCGTTGCGCCACTTCAAAATGTGGCCCGGAGGGAGCTTGTGGATTCCCTGGTAAATGCAGTTCTCATCGGTCACAAAACCGAATTCCAGAAATTCCAGCACCGCCTGTGGGTTAAGCCCTCCGCCAAATCCCGCGTCATGCAGGGCATCCACGGTGGAGGCAAAGGCGATTCGTCCTGCGGATTCCGCATAGATGAGCGGCTTGACGCCGAGCCTGTCTCGCACAAGAAACAACTCGCGCGATCGATCATCCCAGATACCGAAGGCGAACATTCCGCGCAGCCGGCGGACCAATCCCTCGATACCCCATTCCAGATAACCGTTGAGAAGGACTTCCGTGTCGCTCTTGGAACCGAACTCGTGCCGCCGCGCTTCTAGTTCCGCGCGCAATTCCAGGAAGTTATAGATACACCCGTTGAAGACAACCCCTACCTGTCCGTCAGAGGAAAGCATCGGCTGCCGTCCGGCTTCGCTGAGGTCAAGAATTGCCAGGCGGCGGTGGCACAACGCGGCACTGTTCCAATCCTTGAAGCCTGCGCCGTCCGGCCCGCGATGCGCGATCGCGCGGAGCATCTTCTCCGCCGCCGGGCGGGCGTCCATCGAGTCCCGAGGCCCTACATATCCAGCAATTCCGCACATAGAGAGACACGCTTGCGTCCTCCAAAGATGGAATAGTGCTTCCACCCGCCAAAGTGCTGCCACAAGCGACTTCTCGTTTTAGCATCGCACTTCGCGGAACCTCGGCGGCTGTGTCAGTGTGGC
>CAZXBZ010000134.1:0-8776 GCA_964639135.1 uncultured Solibacteraceae bacterium
CGCGGCCTGCCTGCGGTAGCGGACCGCCGGAAATCCCGGCCGGTTTACAGGGAAGCTTCGAGTTCCCGCGTGATGTTGCCAATAGTCGCCGATAGGGGTGTGAGCAAAATAGAAACTTCCTCTCGCGGAGGCTGACAACGCGGGGGAAACGGTCGTCTCTTTTCGAAAGCTTCCTTGCAACGCTATGTTGCCGGGCCCGTCAAAGGCGCGCTGGCGGGGCATGGTGAAGAGATCCCTTGGCCGGCGGCAAAGCGGGCCATGGCTTCGCGGGGAGATGGCGAGCCCGTCACTTGCCGATGTATGCGTCCCCGAGAGAAGAAGTTTTTCCTTTGCTCCCGCATGGTGTCGTCGATGCGATGAGAAGCCGTCCCGACAAGGCTCGTCCGACCGGAGATCTCACCGGCGGCATGGGTTCGTTTCGTAAATGGGCTTATCGGGAACCCAATTGAATTCCGGATGTGTGTTTGTTCGGCTGGTGGAGGCATTCGCTACTTGCCGTCCTTTTGCCCGATGAGAGAAGCCCGCAGAAGAGCCTGGGCAAGCTTTTCGGGATTTACGACGTAGCGGTCGAGGGAATAGACGGTAGCGGCCCTGGCCACCGGATAGATAGGATTCCGGTCTTCGAGGACAGCCAGGGACAGTGCCGAGAAATCCACGGTGTCCGCCGCGCGTACGGCCTCGCCCGCGGGCAGGATGGAGTTCTCCTTGCCGCCGTAGTTTGCGTGTGCGCCGCGGACTTCGCCGAAGGCCCGGCGAGAGCCGGCCGGTACCGCATGGTCTGGCGGATTCGAGCCAGGCTGTCCGGATTGAAATTCTGGGATTCTCATCCTATTCCACGCATCCTGGCTACTCTATCGGCACTCCCGCGGATTTCTTTACGATTCGTTCAGAGTTTTCTCTGCATGGCCGGCGAACTGCTCACAGCCCGCGTTTCTACCGGCGTAGAGGGTTCCAGCATCGTCTCAATGGAGCGGGAGAACAGGGCGGCCAGGCCAAGACCGCCACCCGCCGCAATCGCGGCGGCCAGGAACTCCTCTCCCATTTGAGCGGTGGCTTCGGAAGCCTCTCCGGCGTCCTCCCCGAGCCAGCCCGTCCCGCCGGCGCTCCGCGCCGCTTTCACCGCCTCCTGAATCAACAAGGCTTCAAAATGCCTTCCGATTTCCCGCGCCTTTTCCTTCGATCCAGCGGCCTGGCGGACCTCGTCGAGAGAAAGCGGCATCCGCGCATACGGCGCCGAGGGTATGATTCTCATCGTTTCATTCATTGCGATCCTCCCGCTGGCCGTTTGGAGACGGCTTCAATACTTGGGCCGCGGATCTCTGGGTCATTTCCGGCCCGCTTGATCCGTCTCGAACTGCTCCTTCGCGGCGCTGCCCGATGGAAACCAATCCAGCGCGCTTTGATGGCGGAGCGCGGACATCGGCGCTCCCGTGCCTAGATCACCTGAAGATCCGCGTCGAGCGCGCCCGCCGCCTTGAGGCCCTGCAAAATGGCGATCACGTCCCGCGGGGTCACGCCGATGGTGTTGAGCGCGCGTACCAGATCGTCCACGGTGGCGCCTTCCTCGAGCGACACACTCCGCGCTTCTTCCTCCCGGACTTGCACATTCACCTCCGGCGTCACCTTCGTTTCACCTTGCGCGAAAGGCGCCGGCTGCGACACGCCGTAGCGCGTCTGAATTTCGATGCTCAGAGCGCCGTGCATCATCACGACAGGCGCGATGCGTACCCGGCTGCCGGCGATCACCGTCCCGGTCCGTTCGTTCACTACGATTCCCGCTCGTTGCTCGGCGTCGATCTCGAGAGCTTCGATCGCGGCGAGGAACGAGGTCATGCCCCCTGGAGGCTCCGCCGGGGGCCGGACCGCGACGAGGGCCGGGTTTCGCGCCACCGCGAGCGGCGTCCCTTCCACTGGAAATTTTCCATTGATGGCCTCGGCGATCCGGGAGGCGTTGGCGAAATCCGAAGTCCGCAACTGAAGCCGGACTTCCGATGCCGGCATCACCGACGGGGAGGCGCGTTCAATGATCGCGCCGTTCGGAATACGGGCCGTCGTCGGGTGGTTGCGTACGGTCGCGTTCCCTTGCGCCTGCCTTCCGGCCACGAATCCGCCCGTGCTCATCGGCCCCTGCGCCATCGCGTAGATCTCTCCATCGACGCCTCGCAGCGGCGTGAGCAGCAGCACCCCGCCCTGCAAATTCGAAGCATCGCCCATCGCCGATACCGTGACGTCCACCTTGGCGCCTGGTTGCGCGAACGGAGGAAGCGTGGCGGTCACCATGACCGCCGCCGTGTTGGTCACCCGAAGCATCGCCGGTGGCAGGGAGATACCCATGCGTTCGAGCATGTTCCGCAGCGTCTGCACCGTAAACTGCGTTTGCACGCCGTCCCCCGTCCCGGCCAGGCCCACCACCAGTCCATAACCGATCAGCGGGTTCTCCCGGACGCCCTCGATCTGAGTAAGTTCCTTGATCCGCGTCACGCGCGCCTCGAGCGGGGCCGCGGACAGAAGGAGCAGGGCCAGAGCTAGAGGGAAAGCGGCCAAGCCGCGGCGGGATCGCCAGATCGCCGGTATCGTGATTGTCTTCAAGGTATCCATACGCCCCGCGAGTCAGAACGGAAGAATCTTGGTCAGCAGGTGGACCAGAAAATGCGGCTTGCGAATCGCGTCCGCCACTACTCCCTTGCCGTTCACCGTTACCTCGAGCATGGCAAGGCGGTCCGAGGTCACCGTATTCTGCCGTCCGAGATCCATCGGCCGGATCACCCCGCGAACCCGGACCTCCTGGTGCTCTCCGTTGATTCCGATGCGCTTCACCGCTTCGAGAGCCAGGTTACCGTTCGGCAAGACGTGCGTTACCCTGGCCGTCAGTGTGGTCGATACGGAAACCTGACGACTGGTCGATCCTTGGCCGCCGAGAGAGCTGGAACCCTCGAGGCCGGCCAGGTTGGGCAACACGCTTGCGGGAGCTCGAACCCCGAACAGGGTGTCAATACCCGCCCGTGCCTTGGATTGACGCTCGGAAGCCACCGAACCGCTGGTCACTGAACTCGCCTGCTCCACGACGAGGATCGTAACCACGTCATCCACCTGGCGCGCGCGCAAATCCCGATTGAGGTCCGCCAGAAATGCGCCGCCGTGGAAGATGCCGCCGGCTGTTCCCTGGTTCTCGGGGGCGTCGCGTCTTCCCAGGGCCTCCTCGAGGTCCCTGTCGAGGGGCGCCCCCGGTGGCGCTCCCTTCTTGCCGTCCGCGGAGTGCGCGAGAAGCGCCAGAACTCCTAACAGAATAATCGCCGTGAAATGCGATCTCATGGCGCTGCCTCCCCTGGGCGGCCATTCCTCGGAATCGCGGCCCGCGCCGATGGAGTGTTTTCCCTCCCTGGCAGTGTGAGGACCAGCCGGTCCAGCCCGGCGACGCGGGCTCGCAAGCGTTCCCGTGTCACCGTGCCGCGAACCCAGATCGTCTTTCCCGCCGTTCCGCTTTCTTCCGGCGTCACCGGAAACCGCAGCCGGGCGCCGCCGGAGTACACTTCGAGCAAAGCCGGCCGCCGCGCGGCCACCAGGGCCGCCTCTGAAAACAGATCCGCCGTCAGCCATTCCCCCTTCCGGATCGTCCGCGCGGCCACGGGACCGCGCTCCCCGGCCCAGGGGATGACCGATGCCGGGCCGAGCGCTCCCGCGAGAATTGCCGCCGCGTCGCAATCCGACATTTCGAATGTTTCGGGAGAGGCCGCCTCGCCCCTTGCAACGGCTATCGAAGCTTGGAAGCACTTCGTTTCGCGCCATAGCCGCACCCGCGCCCAGAGCGCGACCGTGCGTCCCGGTTCGTATTCGATCGAGCCGCGCCACAGGACGGCATCCGCCCCACGCGCGGGAGGAGCGACCCCATCCCGCGGGAACCGTAATTTCCCCGCGGGGAACGCCTTCCGCGGAAAATCAAGAACGGCGGCATGCACCGGGCTTCCCGGAACCTCGAGCGCCGCCTGGATCTCGCTTTCCTCAAGCACGCGGGATGCGCGTTCGATGCAAACCGCCCCCCCGTTGGATAAGGCAACCGAGCGCCTCTCGCCGGGCGCGGGCGGGTAGCCGAAATCCGTATCCGGCGGAAAGGCGAGAAAACGGGAATCGAGCCTGGCCAGTTCCGCCGCGACAAGACGGGACCCCGAAATCCGCAGACAGCCCGGACCGGCGTCGCCGTGTTCCCGCGGAACGGCCGCCGGCGCCGTCAAGACTCCCAGGACGGCGGCGGCGCAGATCCAGCGGATTCGCTTCTTCCCACGCATCGGTTGCTTCCCTTCCGTATTCCCGCGCTTAGCGCGTGAGGTTGTTCAACTGCTGGTACATCTCGTCGGCCGCCTTTACCACCTTGGCGTTCGCTTCATAGGCGCGCTGGCTTGTGATCAGGTTGATGAATTCTTCCACCAGGCTGACGTTCGATTGCTCGACATATCCCTGCAGCAGCGTCCCCGCCCCCTCCGGACCCCCTGGGATCGAGAGCGCCGGCTGTCCGCTTGCGTCGGTGGGTAGCAGGAGGTTCTTGCCGAGGCTGCTTAAGCCGGCGGGGTTCTGGAAGTTCGCGAGCAGGAACTGCCCGGCGCGCTGGCCGCTGCTTTGTCCCGGCAGCGAGTAGGTCACGACGCCGTCGGGCGCGATGCGCACGTTCAGCGCCTCGGCGGGCAGGGTAATGGGCGGATCGAGCTGGTTTCCATCCGCGGTCACCATGCGCCCATCCTGGTCGAGATGAAACGATCCGGCGCGCGTGTAGGCTAACTCGCCGTTCTGCTGTCTGACGGCGAAGAACCCGTTGCCCTCGATCACCAGATCGTAGGGGTTATTGGTGATCGTGAAATTACCCTGCGTGAAGATAATCTCATTCGAGACCGCGCGCGTGCCCAGGCCGATTTGCAACCCGGTGGGCACGAACGCGTCCGCGTTCGCCCCCGATCCCGGCTGAATCACGTTCTGATACAGCAGATCCTGGAATTGCGCTCGGCGCATTTTGAAGCCCACCGTGTTCGCGTTGGCGAGATTGTGGGAGATATTGTCTACATTGGTCTGTTGTGCGCTCATGCCGCTCGCGGCGCTGTAGAGAGCTCGAATCATCCGTGCCGTTCCTTTCCTACCCTCATTCCTTCCGGCTCCTTACCTCGTTCCCGATCTCTTTCCTGTCCTTACTCCGTTACCCGGAGAAAATTGAATATCCGGAGGACATCTACCACTTCGCGACCCGTTCAATCAGGCCGCGCCGCAAGCCGTCGTGCAGCGCCAGCGCGCGGTTCAGCAGCGCGAACTGCCGCGTGGCCTCGACCAGACGGAAGGAACTCGCCGCCGCATCCACGTTCGACGACTCCAGACTTCCACTGACCACGGGCGTTTGCCTCGCCTGCTCCTTCATTCCGTCCACGGCCCGGAAGTACACCGCCTCCTCCTTGCGAAGCAGATCCGGCCTCCCGAAACCAACCCGGTCGAGCGCTCCCAGACGGTTCTCTCCCTGGAAGAGTTCTCCCAGTGCGTTCACCCGCAGCGCCGCCGCCGGATCCGCCGCCAACCGTCCGGGACTTCGCGTGCCGGTGACTTTCACCCGGTAGCCCTCCCGCGTGCGCAGTTCCCCGTCGGACGCCAGCCGGAAACGGCCCGCGCGGGTATATCGGACGCCGCGCGGAGTTTCCACGGAGAAGAATCCCTCTCCATCGAGCGCGACATCCGTGGCGACGCCCGTTTCGACCTGCGCGCTCTGGCGGAATTCCGTAAAGCGGTCCTCCACCACCGGCACTTCGCCGGCCCGGCTCGCGTCTCCTCGCGCCAGCGCTTCGGCCAGATCGGCCGAAAGGTACGTATTGAAGCGCTCCCGGTCCGCTTTATATCCGTTGGTGGAAGCGTTCGACAGGTTGTTCGCCACCAGATCGAGAGAGTCCAGCCGGGTATTCATGCCGCCGGCAAGAAGTGTCGTAATGGGATCCAAGGAAGGATGCCTCCGCGGAGATCCATTGCACGAACGTGACCAATGCGGGGGGCGGGAGGAGAAAGCCGCGTCCCGCCCGCATCCAAGGCTGTTTCCACCGGGCTTTGCCCTCGCGCGGGGAATCCGCCGCGGCGATGAAAGGTTGACGGTGACAAAAAATGGTCGGGATTTGGCTGGTCCGCCGCCACCGCTTCCGACGCGAGAATCCGGATTCCACGGAAGAATCACGGTTGGCCCATGAACTGCAAGTCATCGCCGCGTGACCCCTTCGTCCATCCTGTCTTCCTCCCCCCCGGCCGCCGTGTCTCCGCCAGAGAGAGCGGCCACGCGCCAGCGGCTCGATTCCAATTCGCGGCCGGTCCGGCAGCGTGGCGAAGACGATCCCGAGGCACTACCCCGAGCCGATGTGGCGGGGTTCACGGCGCTCTTTCTGCAGCCCGCCATGGCGTCTCTCTCTGTCCCGCGCCCGAGAGATGGAGGGAGGGGCGGGGCCGGGAACATCGCGCTGGCCCCGGTCTCGCGCGCCTCGTCCGCCGTACGGCGGAGCCCGCCTTCGGAGGTGCTCGGGCCGCGTGGAACGGCCGCCGCTCGTCAAAAGTCCGGTGCTGGCGGGCAGGGATTACAAACGGTCTCGTCAGGAGGAAAGTCCGGCCGCGCGCATGGGGTTTCGCGCGAAGACGCCGCGGCTCCCCGGTCCGCGAACGATGCGGGCGTCCGGTGCTTGAAAAACGAGCCGGGGGATTCCGCGTGGGGACCGCGCGCCGCCGGGGCGTCCCTCTCCGCGCGCACGGAAACGCGCAAGAGCAACCATGCCCACTCGGCGGGTGATACGGGGCCGAGCCCTCTGGGCATTGAGGGGGAACTTTCTCCCGGCGGAGCGAAACCAGTGGCGGATATCGCGGCGGCCCCTCCGGATGATGGCAGCCTTCGGCAAGCCCCGCCGGCGGGGAGCGCGGAGGAAACGCCGGGTTCCGAAGCCGGCCGGGAGGCGAGCGATGGAGCGGTTCGGGGGAGCCCGGGAAGCGGGCGGGACGAAGCCGTCGCCGGTCTCTCCGTTCCATCTATTTCGCTCCCGCTGGAAGGACTCCTGCCCGCCTCCGCGATGGAGGCCCCGGCGGACGAAGTGGCTGGCACGAAGACGATTTCAGGCGAAGCTTCCCCGGTTCTCGAGACCTTGCAAGCCAAGGCGGACCCCAATTTCGGAACGGCTGTTCCAGGGGATGCATCCCCGGCGGCCCGCGCATCACAACGCGCGGTATCTGGAGAGACCGGGGTCATGGACGTCGGTGGTGAGGGCTTCCAGGAAGAGGCGGCGAAGCCATCGATCCGCGTTGCGGTAGAGCGCACGGGTCTCGGACGAGGAGAGGACGGCGAGCATGCGGCGTCCCAGCCGGACCATGCCGTGGAGACCGGCGGCATCCTGGGAATCGCGGGCGGAGAGCGGCGTGGCGTCTCCACGGCGGCGCGGGCGCAAGGCGAGGCGTTGCCGGGCGGCCAGGACGCCGCGCGCGTTCAAGCGGCGATGGCTCTCGCGGCGCGGATCACGCGGGAAGCGGCCATTGAGTCCGCGGCGGTGTCCATGGAGGGCGGGGAGCCTTCCGCCGAAGCCGCGAGCGTTCATCAGGGCGTCGCATCGTCTTTCGCGGGCGGCGCGGCGGACTATGGCTCCGCTCAGGGTCCGGAAACCGCGTGGGAGGCGGAAATTCCACGTGCCGCCGCGGCGGATTCCGATTCCGCCGGAAACGAGGAGGAGGAGGCATCCTCTTCTTCGGAGAACGGTATTTCCGGCGCGCGCCTTTTCTCGAACGCCGGTGGAGCCTCGGACGGAAATAGCCAGAGTTCTCTTCTTTCCGAGACGCCGCCACGCACGTTCAGCCAAGCCGTCGTGGGAATGGCGTTCGCGGGCGCTTCCAGGCGGCAGGGGGGGCAGCTGTCACCGCCGAATCCATCGTCCAGGGTGGGGGAGGCGCTCGAGCCGGCGCTCCCGCCGGGCCGCACCTCCGATTTAAGCGGGCGGGTGCATGCGGCGCGATCCCTGCGAATCGATTTGCCGGGCGTCGCCGGGGGCGAGAGCCTTCGCCTTCGCTTCCTGCAGCGCGGCAACACCCATGCGGGCGGCGCGGGGAGCGGCATCGACGTCCGGATTCAATCGTCCTCCGAACGCGTCGTCCGCGAACTGCGTGCTGAAATTCCGGCGTTGCTCGGACGCCTGGAGCGGGCGGGCTTCGAAGCAGGCCTAAGGACGGCAGCCGGGGGCGCGGGGGAGCACGAGGGAGCGCGGGATTCCTCGCCGAGCGGCCGGGACGATGGCCGTTCCGATGGCGGAGGCGGATGGAATTCCGGCGGAGAGCACTCGGCCGGGCGGAACGCGGAAGATACCCGCCGGCAAACCGCGCCCGCCCGCGCCGTTCAACGCTCCGCCGCCGGCGCGGCGTTCGCCGGAAACCTGACACGGGCGCTTCACCGCCACCAGGAAGCGGGCAAAAGCCCGGGCGCGCCAGACGGCGGATCCGGAATTTCAGCGCCCTCGGCAACCGATCGATAAATAAAAGGGAGAAACGGAGAACGACCATGATCCAGCCACTGAGCCGATTCGCGGGTGAAACGGTTCGCACCGGAGGAAGCGCTTCCAGTGACCGAGGGCGAGCCAGCGCGCGGCGAAGCGACGAAACGTTTCGCGGCGAGGAGGAGACAGCGGCTGAAACGCCCGCTCCGGACGCCGGAGCGCTGGCCACCAAGCAGACATTCCTCACGCTCCTTGTCGCACAGATTAAGAATCAGAATCCGCTGAATCCGGCGGATGGCACGGAGTTT